>JAUVSX010000193.1 GCA_030596915.1 Chloroflexota bacterium
GGCAACGGCCGGGGGACCGCGATCGTGGGGGCGCTTGTGACCGGAGACGTCGGCGGGGGCGTGGCCGCGCCCGTCGGGATCCAGTCAGCCACACACCAATACTCGGTGGGCGACTACTTCTTCACATTCATAGGCTTCCTGGGGATATCTGTCCCTGGCTTCCTCATAGCGCTTATCGTAATATACCTCGTCTTCGCGGCCACAGGTCAAGCGATCACGGGGCTATTCTCGCCCGAGTTTGTCGGCGAGCCCTTTAGCTGGGCGAAGTTCGTGGACCTGTTGAAGCACATCTGGCTGCCGGTCGTGATCATTGGCATCTCGGGCACGGCCGCGCTGATCCGCGTGACCCGGGCCATGATGCTCGACGAACTGCAGAAGCAATACGTCATCACGGCACGGGCGAAGGGCTTACCTGAGCGCAGGCTGCTCTACAAGTACCCGGTCCGGCTTGCGATAAACCCGCTGATCAGCACCATCGGCTGGCTACTGCCAGCGATCATATCGGGCGAGGCGCTCGTTTCCATTGTGCTGCAGTTGCCGACAATGGGGCCGTTGATGCTCAACGCGGTGCTCGCGCAGGATATGTACCTGGCCGGCAGCTTCCTGCTTATTACAAGCGTCCTTGCCATTACCGGGACGCTGCTTTCGGATGTCCTCCTGGCCTGGCTTGATCCACGCATCAGGTTTGGCGGCGTCACTGAGGAGGGGTAGGCACGGAGGCAGATGTGTCGCCGTTTCCGCGAGGTCCACGGAGGTATAGCGAGTGGCAGTAGACATTGCACCTGATCTCCCAAGCGGCGCCCGGCGCAGCGTACTCAGGCCCGAGGACAAGATGACCACCGAGACCGAGGCCTATTACGTCGCTTCGCAGTGGAAGCTGATTTGGTGGAAGTTCCGCAAGCACAAGCTGGCTATGATCGCCACGCCTGTTTTGGTCATCCTGTATCTCTCTGCAATCTTTGCCGGGTTTCTCAGCCCCACGGTGCCCCACGTGCGCTACCCGAAGACCAAGTTCGCTCCACCACAGCGTATTCGCATCCACGATGAGGCGGAGGGCTTTCAAAGGCCATTCCTCTATGGCATCCAGCGGGTGACCGACCCCGAGACGCTGCGGCGGACATTCGTCACGGTGGAGACGGAGAAGTATCCGGTTCACTTCTTCGCCAGTGGCGAGCCATACAAGGTTCTGGGTCTGTTCAAGACAGACATACACCTGATGGTGTCGGAGGGCCCTCTGTTCCTGCTCGGCACCGACGACCTGGGCCGTGATCTATTCACGCGAATCCTGTACGGCTCCCGCATCTCCCTTTCGATTGGCCTGGTGGGCGTCGCCATCGTGTTCGTGATGGGAATGCTAATCGGTGGGATCTCGGGGTACTTCGGTGGCGCCGTCGACACGGTCATCCAGCGCATGATCGATCTCATAATCAGCATCCCCATGATCCCATTGTGGATGGCCCTCGCTGCGGCGCTGCCCAGGGATTGGCCGCCCTTGAGGATCTATATGGGTATCGTGATCATCACGTCCGTGATCGGCTGGGCCGGGTTGGCCCGGGTCGTACGCGGCAAGCTGCTCTCGCTGCGCGAGGAGGATTTCGCGATGGCGGCCCGTCTGGCAGGCGCTGGCGACATGCGCATCATCCTGCGGCATATGCTGCCCTCCTTCGCGAGTTACATCATCGTCTCGTTGACGCTGTCGATTCCAGCCACGATTCTGGGCGAAACGGCGCTCAGCTTCATCGGGCTGGGGCTGCAGCCCCCGGTCGTGAGCTGGGGCGTGCTCATGCAGCAGGCCCAGAACGTGGTGGCTATTGCACACCATGCGTGGCTGCTCGCACCGGCCGTGTGGATCATTGTGACCGTCCTGATGTTCAATTTCCTTGGCGACGGCTTGCGCGATGCGGCCGACCCCTACAAGTAAGGAGCCAGCGTTGAGCGACCGCGATGAAGTCATCCTGAACGTCAAAGACCTACGTGTCTATTTCTACCTGGATGAGGGGCTCCTCAAGGCAGTAGACGGCGTCGACTTCTCCCTCGCACGCAGGCGGACGCTGGGCCTGGTCGGTGAGAGCGGCTGCGGCAAGCGCGTCACGGCCCAGGCAATCCTGGGGATCGTACCCAATCCCGGACAGGTGCAGGGCGAGGTCTGGCTGCAAGGTCAAAACGGTGCTCCCCCTGTCAACCTGACGACCCTTGACCCTGTAGGTGCGAAGATCAGGGCGATTCGCGGCGCCGAGATCGCGATGATCTTCCAGGAACCCATGAAGGCCTTCTCGCCCGTGCACACGGTTGGCAACCAGATTATCGAGGCGATACTGCTCCATATGACAGACAACAAACAGCAAGCCCGGCAGATCGCGCTGGACGTGCTGGACCGCGTACAGATGCCCAACCCCACTCAGAACATCGATGCATACCCGCACCAGCTCTCGGGCGGGATGCGCCAAAGGGCGATGATCGCCATGGCCCTCTCCTGCCAGCCATCGATCCTCATCGCCGATGAGCCGACCACGGCGGTGGACGTGACCGTTCAGGCGCAGGTTCTGCAACTGATGAAGGAACTGCAGGCCGATCTGGGCATGTCACTGATCTTCATCACGCACGACCTGGGCGTGATCGCGGAGATGGCCGATGAGGTGGCCGTGATGTACCTCGGCAAGGTCGTGGAATTCGCGGACGTCGATACCATCTTCCACGGGGCCCAGCACCCCTACACGGTGGAGCTGCTGCGTTCCCTGCCCGAGGTGGGGCGAGAGCCCAGGACCCGCCTGTTGACGATCGAAGGGACTGTGCCGGTTCCGATCAATCTTCCGAAAGGTTGCGGCTTCTTCTCTCGCTGTCGGCAGGGCGTCGCGGGGCAATGCGATACGGAGGACCCGCCACTGATTGAGGTCGGGGACGGTCACTACATCAGATGCTTCAGGTAGGGTAGACGCAACACACCTGAGCCCCCGCCACATCCACCGCGCGGGCCTCAGAGTCCGGGAGGCAACGGATACTCAATGGAGAATCGCGATACTATTCTCGACGTGACGTCCCTGAAAAAGTACTTCCCCATCAAGACGAGCTTCCTGAGGCGGGTGGTCGGCTACGTGAAGGCTGTCGACGACGTCAGCATGTACGTGCGCCAGGGGGAGACGTTGGGGCTGGTCGGGGAGTCCGGCTGCGGCAAGACAACTCTCGGCCGTTGCGTTCTCCGCGCCATTGAGCCCACGTCGGGAGGTGTCGTCTATCACCTGGACGACAACCAGGTCGACATCCTGGATATCAGCCGGGAGGATCTGAGAGCGCTCCGACCGCATATGCAGATGATCTTCCAGGATCCCTATTCCTCGCTGGACCCGCGCATGACCGTGCTGGATGTCATTGGGGAACCCCTGAAGGTGGCCGGTGTGAAGCATCAGGAGGTCGTCGCTCGGGTCGAGGAGTTGATGGGCCTGGTTGGCCTGGATCCCCGCTATATGAGGCGATATCCGCACGCGTTCAGCGGCGGGCAGCGCCAGAGGATCGCCGTAGCGCGCGCGCTTGCGCCGAACCCACAGTTCATCGTGTGCGACGAGCCCGTCTCCGCGCTGGATGTGTCGGTTCGCTCCCAGATACTCAATCTTCTGCTCGAGCTTCAGGAGCGGTTCGGTTTCAGCTACCTCTTCATATCGCACGACCTGAGTGTGGTCCACCATATCTCGCACCGGGTGGGCGTGATGTACGTGGGCAAGATCGTGGAGACGGCCCCGGTAAGTGACCTTTTTGCCCATCCACTGCATCCGTACACAGAGGCTTTGCTATCCGCCATCCCCAGGCCCGACCCGCGCATCAAGAGGAACCAGATAATTCTCGCCGGGGAGATCGCAAACCCCGCGCGGCCTCCATCGGGCTGCTACCTGCACCCGCGGTGTCTGTATGCCCAGGATGTCTGCTCCGAGTCTGCGCCCCCCTGGGAAGAGGTAGAGCCCGACCACTTCGTTTCCTGCCACTTCGCTCGTGAGCTTTCCCTCCAGGGCGTTGTGATGTGAGCGGTCTCGCTTGATACTGAACCTCCCACTGCGTCAGCCCCAGTTGGGGACTGTTCCAGGCCCCCACGGTGATTTGGCCCCCCGCCGGGCGACCTCCGGCGGCGATTGAAGCATCGAATGGATTCTGAAGCGCCCACGAAAGACCGAATCTTGCGTGCCCTGGGGGCATTTGGGCTTACCGCTGTCACCGGGTTGCTGGGCCTTGGATGCTGGGTCGCTGCGAGGGAGTCACTCCTCTGGCTGATGCGCGCGATCAGCGACAATCGCTATGCGGTCGGAGCCGTCGATAAGTTCGGCTTCATCGTCTTCGCCCTCGTGTGGCTAGGTCTTGTGTACGGCAGCGGCCACTTCTACCAGAAGGCCGTCGCTTCGAACCGGCTGGGACGGACGTTCGCACGGGTCACGGCGGTTCAGGCGGTGTTCGTGGTTGTGGCGCTGGTTGTGTACACTGTGTCGAGGTGGTTCTTCGCCGCCAGCCTGACGGGCTAGTTTCTCCGCCCTGCTCTCCGTGACGTCCTGGGAAAGAGTCCTCGTGGCACCCGAATTGCCTCAGAGATGAAGTTGCGACAGAAGGAGACAGGTTTGACCCAAGAAGACGACATCATCGGAACATCCGGCATCGATGCTCCCGAGCCCACGGCCAAGGAGAGCCTGGCAGGCGCCGGTTGGCGCTTGCCAACCACTGTCGTGGACAGGTTCGGACAGGCGCTCAGAGGCCAGACCGAGGCGATCAGGGTCGATCCTGACAATGCCACGGCCTACCGCATCCGGGCGTTCATCTACACGCAGCTACAGGACTATCCCGCCGCGCTGGCCGATCTGGCAAAGACCATCGATCTCGCTCCACAGGAGGTCCTTGGGTACCTCATGCGCGCCAACGTGTACACCGCCCAAGGAGACCTCGAACAGGCTATCGCTGACTACGACACCGTGATAGGCCTCGAGCCAAACCACGCGGCGGCGCACGACTACCGCGGGACGGCCAGCGAGGCCCTGGGGAACACCGCTCAAGCGAGTCGGGACCACCGCAGGGCGCTGGAACTTGACGCCGAGTTGCATCAGAAGTCCGCCGCACAGGGCAACTCTTACGACGGATGGAATTGCGATTCCGCCGCGGTTGACAGCTATGACCGGGCGCTCCGGCTGAGTTCAGATTTCGTTCACGGATATCACAACCGTGGGCTGGCCTACGCTGCTATGGGCGAACACCGGCGCGCGCTGATGGACCTGAACCGCGCCGTGGGATTGGACCGTCGTCAGTGGCGGGTCTATCGCGATCGAGGGATGGTGTACTGCGAACTCGGCGAGTATCGGGAGGCTCTGGCGGACTATGATCGGGTGCTGAACTCCCGGCCAAGCGACCCCCACGCCCTCAACAACCGCGGCCTGGTCTACGCCCGTATGGGGGACTACGAGCGCGCTTTCGAAGACTACGACCGGGCCATCGAGCTGCGTCCAGGGTACGCGAGGGCCTACGTCAATCGAGGTGCGGCGCACTACGCTCTCGGCGACCACGAGCGGGCAATCGAGGACTATGACCGGGCCATCGAGTTGAGCGCGCACGACGCCACGGCTTACAACAACCGGGGCGGCGCCCACTACGCGCTAGGGAACTACGAGCGCGCCATAGAGGACTACAGCCAGGCCATCGAGTTCGACCCCGACTACGCGACGGCCTACGCCAACCGCGGGGCGGCCTACAGTCGGCTTCAGGACTACGACCGCGCCGTAGAGGACTTCGGCATGGCCATCGAACTCGATCCGGACCGGGCCACGGCGTACAGAGGCAGAGGCCTGGCGCGCTATGAGCTGGGCACGTTTGAGCTAGCCGTTGAAGACTATGGCCGTGCTATTGAGAGTTCCCCCGACGAGGCCCAGCTCTACTACCATCGCGGCTGCGCGTACGATCGGCTGCAGGCGTTCGAGCGGGCCACTGAAGACTACGGACGGGCCATCGCCCTTGACGCGCAGTACGCGGCCGCCTACGCCAATCGCGGCATCGCTCACCACGAGCTGGGGGCGCATGAGCAGGCCATCGGCGACTACAGTCGGGCCGTCGAGCTTAACCCGGCAGATGGCGACGCGTTCTACAACCGCGGCCTGGTATACAGTGAGATGCGTGATTTCGACCAAGCCACCGAGGACTTCACTCGCGCTATCGCTCTGGATCCTACCTACGGTCCCGCCTACATCAGCCGCGGGTTGGCCCTCGCCCGGACGGGGGACCTTGATCGTGCCGTCAAGGACTACCAGTTGGCCGCCGAGCTTGACCCCGAGAGCGCCACCGCCTACTACGACCTGGCCTGCGCCTTTGCCGTCGCGGGCGACACAGCGAACGGGTGCGCC
>JAUVSX010000099.1 GCA_030596915.1 Chloroflexota bacterium
GCCCACAGGATGAGGAGGGAAGCCACCAACACCAGGGTCGGCGCCTCGAGCGTTCGGACCCCGGCCCACAGCAGCGCTCCCCCCAACAGGACAACAAGAAGGGAGGCACCAACTGCTACAATGGGATCGTCCCCTGGTCGTCTCATAGCACTCGGGCCGAACGGGAGGCGCTGCCGCGCGTCTGGCTTCAGGCTGGCTGGGTGCAGAATAGCACAACTCCCCTTCGCGGGCAAGCGAGTCTGACGGGGCCAGGCATCGCCCGCCGTCTTTGCAGATGACCTGCTCGTGCTATAATCCCGTCTGATCACCTTTCGGGGGCCGGCCAACATCGACGGGAGGCGTGATGAGGCTTCGTTACCGCCACTATGCGCTTGCACTCGTGCTCATTGCCTTGCCGTTGCTGGGCGCCGGGTGTCTGGGCGATCACGACGAGAAGCCCGTGCTCGAGGACAACTTCGATGGCCCCCGTGGCGAGTGGGGCGACGATGAGCAAGACGGGTTCAGCCGGGGCTACGCAAGCGGCAAGTACTTCTTCGAGCTGGCCAATCCAAGCTGGTTTGCCTGGACATCTTCGAGGAAGAAGCTTGCGGACGCTAGCCTCGAGGTCGACGCCTATTTGTCGTCGGGTTCCGAAGACAACCACTTTGGCCTAATCTGCCGTCTGGACGACGCAGGCAACTTCTACTATCTGGCTGTCAGCTCCGACGGGTACTACGGTATCTTCCTTCGCGAGGACGGAGACGCACTCTTGCCGCTCAACGCAAGGGGAGCAATGACCTTCTCCCCCGCGATCAAGACAGGTAGTGAGGTCAACCACATCAAGGCCATCTGCGAGGGCGATCAGCTCAGCCTGTATGCCAACGGAAGGTTGCTCGAGACTGCAACCGATGACACTCACCGCAAGGGACGCTTCGGGATGGGCGCTGGTAGCGGACCGGAAGCACCCACTCGGATAAACTTCGACGACCTCGTCGTCTACGAACGCTAGGGTTAAGAACGGCTCGCGCAGATGAGACGCGGAATGAAAGCGATCGGACTGCCGTCCAAAGGTGCGGCGTGCCTCCTTGCAGTTGTCGTCCTCTTCGCGCTGGCGTCCTGCTCGGGCGGAGACGGGCTCCCCTGGAGTGACGACTTCTCGGATCCGTCGAGCGGGTGGCAGGCGGAGTCCGACGCTTCGGCGGAGGTAAGGTACGACGACGGCGGGATGCTCGTGCTGGTCAGGTGGCCGGACAAACTCTCGTGGGCATCTGCCGGTCGAGATTTCTCCGACTTCGGCCTCTCCGCCGTGGCCACCCAGGTATCGGGGCCGGATGACAACGAATACGGCGTACTTGCCCGTATGCAGGATGGCCAGCATTTCTATGTCTTCGCCATAAGCGGCGATGGGTACTACCGGGTCGTGAAACGCGACGGTGACCAAGAGATGCAGTTAAGCGGCGACTGGGCCCAATCTGACGCGATCAATCAGGGCGCGGCGAGCAATCTCCTGGAGATCATCTGTCAGGGGGAGACGATGACGATGCTCGTCAACGGAGTGCCCCTGGCCCAGGTCCGCGACACCAGTTACCAGCGCGGCGACATCGGGCTCTACGCTGGCACGTTCCGCGACCCGGGCACAGGTGTCGAGATCCACTTCGACGACCTGACGGTATCGGAGCCTTAGGCGCTCCGGCGATGAACGTCTACCTGGAGAGCGTGGGGTGTCGCGTTAATCGCAGCGAAGTCGAAGAGCTGGCTCGCGAATTCTCCGCGGCCGGCCATCACGTCTTACCCTGTGCAAGCGGGGCGGACGCCATCATCGTCAACACCTGTGCCGTGACATCTGCAGCCGAGCGCAAGTCGCGTCGCTGCGTCGCCCGGCTGGCGCGCCGCAGCCCGGCTGCCCACCTCGCCGTCACCGGCTGCTACGCATCGCTCGCTCCCGGTCGCTGCGCGGAGCTTCCCGGTGTCGCCTGGGTCATACCGAACTCGCACAAGCAGCGGACAATGCTGCTTCTCACCCCCACCTCCGGCGCCGACCCGCCACGGGGGCGTGGGCAGGCGGTCGGCGCCGAAAGGGAGGTCATGCGCACGCGGGCCTTTCTCAAGGCGCAGGACGGTTGCGACAATCGATGCACCTATTGCATCACGCGGCTGGCACGCGGTCCGGCCAGCAGCCGCCCTCTGCCCGAACTCGTCGCCCGCGTGCAGGACCTCGTCGCGGACGGTTACCAGGAGATCGTGCTCACCGGGGTGAACCTCGGCTCCTACGGGCGCGACCTGGGGCTAGATGGGGGACTGCGTACGTTGGTCCAGGCCCTGCTGCGCTACACCGACGTCGCGCGCCTCCGGCTCGCGTCCCTCGAGCCGTGGGACATCGATGAGGACTTCTTCGAGCTATGGTCCAGCTCTCGCCTGTGCCGCCAATTGCACGTGCCGCTTCAGGCAGGCTGTGATCACACGCTGAGACGTATGGGCCGGCGCACGACTGTCGCTAGCTTCGCCCGGCTGATGGAAGCGGCGCGCGCTGCCATTCCTGACCTCGCGGTAACGACCGATCTGATCGTGGGCTTCCCCGGCGAGGATGAGGCCAGCTTCGTCGCGAGCCGCGATTTCGTGACTGAGATGGCCTTTGCCAGGCTGCACGTCTTTCCCTATTCCCCGCGGCCGGGGACAGCGGCCGCGCGTCTGCCCGGCCAACTGCCCCTTGCTGTGCGCCTGGCACGCGCTCGCAAGGTGCGCGAGATGGGCGCCGAACTGGCCTCTCGCTTCCAGCGGGAATTCGTGGGCCGGTGCATGACCGTGCTTTGGGAGCGGCGGCGCACGGACGGCTGGTGGCGCGGTCTGACCTCCAATTACGTGCAGGTCCGCACGCGCACCAACGCCGACCTGCACAATCAACTCGTCGCGACCTATCTTCTGTGCGCCGGGGATGGGCATTTGCTCGGACAGGTCTGCCCGCCCCACGATGGATGGCGTGCGACGGAGAGCCCGAAAGCAATGGATCTCAAGGAGTGATGGCATGTTTGTCAGGGACCGGATGACCTCGAAGCCAGTAACAATCACGCCCGATACCAGTCTTCGCGACGCGCTGGAAGTCGTGCGAAGCAATCCGTTTCGACATCTCCCTGTCGTCGATTCGGCCGGTAAACTGGTGGGGATCGTGACTGAGAAGGACCTCGTCTACGCTGCGCCCACCTCAACAACGTCTATGAGCATCTTCGAAGTGAACTACATCCTTTCTCGGATGCGAGTGGACAAGGTGATGAAAACAGAGGTGGTCACTGTTGGTCCCGATCTGCCGATCGAGGAGGCAGCTCGGGTGATGATTGACCACCGGATCGGCTGTCTGCCCGTCATCGATGGCGATCGGCTGATAGGCATCATCAGCGACACCGACATCTTCCGCGTGTTCGTCGAGGGCCTCGGCGGCGGACACCCGTCTCTGCGCATTACGGTGAGGGTGCCGGAGGAGCTGGGGAGTCTCGCGTGGGTCACAAGCTGCGTCGCGGACCTGGGTGCCAACATTCACTCGTTGGGGATGTTCTGGGGGGACAAGCCCGAAGACCGGATCATCGCGTTCCGAGTCAACGGCGTCGACCGCGACACTGCGGTGCAGCAACTGAAGGCCAACGGCATGGACGTCGTGCAGGTCTGGGGACCCGAACCGGCGGCGTGCGACAGACACGCAGGGCGCGCGCCTTTCGGACCTTTCCCAATCCGTGGTCTCCGGCCGCGCTGTTCCGAGTATCGCAGATCCGTGCGCACTGCGCGCACCGCTCAGCCGCGACGGGCGATCCAGTCGGCGAGTTCGGCTGCGCTGTCCGCGAGCCGCCGGCGTGAGATTGCGGTCTGGCCCCCAGGCGCAACCGCCGTCCATTATGTCGCTTGACAGACGGCGGATGCACCGTTATAATCACCGCACTCCAACGCTGCCCCGAGGCGACGCGGCGCGGGCATCCGATGGAGGATCGACGACACCAATGGAAAGGAGGGGATGTGCATGACCAGAGTGGTCGTTCAGGATGGTGAGTCCTTTGACTCGCTGCTGAGACGGTTCAACAAGAAGGTGCAGGGCAACCGCGTGATGTCGGAAGTGCGACGCCGCAGGTTCTTCGAGAAGCCCAGCGTCATCAAGAAGCGCAAGAAGGCTGCCAAGCTGCGCAAGAGCCGGCGTCAGAGCTACAAGAACAGACAGCGGAATTCATAGTCATCGACCTGCGCCCCCGGGTCTTATATGTCTCTGAAGAGTCAACTGCAGGCTGACCTCAAGGATGCCCTGCGTGCCCGCGACGAGAGGCGCAAGTCAGTCATCCGCCTGACGCTCGCCGCGATTGTCAACGCGGAAGTGAAGCACGGAGGCGAGTTCGACGAGCGTGATGAGGCGGCCGTCGTGCACCGAGAGGCCTGGAAGCGGAACGAGACGATCGCAGAACTGCGCGGGGCTGATCGCCCGGAGCTTTTGGCCAAAGAGGAAGCCGAGTTGGCGATCCTTGATGAGTATCTGCCCCAGCAGATGTCGCGCGACGAGATTGCCGATGAGGCGCGCCTGGTCATCGCGGAGGTCAGTGCGACCGGAATGGCTCAGATGGGCTCTGTGATGCGTGAGCTGATGCCGCAACTCAAAGGGCGTGCTGACGGGCGGGTAGTCAACCAGGTGGTTCGCGAGCTGTTGTCTGACCAGTAAGGCGCTTGTACGAGACACCGTGACACCTATCGACGAGAGGGAGCCTCCTTTGCGCTCCCTTTCGTAGTTTCCCTCTATGAGCGCGATTGAAGCCATCGCCCCGAACGGGCTAGCGTCCCCGGTGCCAGCGGAGTCAAAGGTAGGTCGGCTGTGGCCGTGGCTGCGGCTGATCCTGCTTGGGCTCTTGCTGGCCGCCGTCACAGGGACCGTGATGGCACTCCCACTGCTCCCCGACAGCCGCGTCGTGCTGGAGCCCGGGGACGTGGCCCCGCAGGACGTCCGAGCACCGCGGAGCATCACGTACGAGAGCGAGATCCTGCGCGCTGAGGAACGGGAGAGGGCAGCTTCTAGAGTCCAACCGGAGTACACTCGGCCAGATCCAGCCTTGGCGCGCCAACAGGTAGACCGGGCGCGCAAAGTGCTGGACTACCTGGGATCAGTCTTGGCCGACCCGCTGGCCTCGGACGTGCAGAAGAGAGCCTGGGTTCTGACCGTGCCAGAGATGGTAGGCCTCTCACCTGAAGCGCTCGAAGCCTTCCTAACCCTCTCTGAAGAAAGCTGGCACCGGGTTCAGTTGGAGACCCTGGCAGTGATCGACCAGGCGATGCGGGGCCAAATCCGCGAGGGCCACATCGAGGATGCGCTCGCCGGGTTGCCCTCCCTCGTCAGCTTTGACCTCAACGACGCCGAATCTGCAGTGACCGTCACGCTCGCCCGCACGTTCCTCGTCGCGAACTCGTTCCTCGACCCGGAGGGCACGGCTGAGGCACAGGCGCGCGCCCAGGACGGGGTTCCTCCGGTCTTGCGCACCTTCAAAGCAGACGAGATCATCGTGCGCGAGGGCCAACGAGTCAGCGTCCTCGACATCGAGGCGCTAGACGAGCTGGGCCTAAGGTACCCCCGGGTCGAGGTGCTCGACTTCATCGCGGCTGGGCTCCTGGCCCTGCTGGGGACAGCTTTGCTGTTCGTCTTTCTGTGGCGCTTCCAGCCGACCATCCTGTGGGACGGACAGCAGCTCATGCTGCTGGTGCTGATGGTATCCTTCTTCGTAGTCGTGTCCGGCGTGATGGTGCCGGGCGGATCAATCCTCCGCTACCTGGCTCCCGCGCCCGCCTTGGCCATGCTGGTCACCGTTGCTCTTGGCCCGCACGCTGGCATAGCCACGTCGGTCTTCCTTGGTGGAGCTGTCGGTGTCCTTGCTGATGGGTCCATCGAGATGGCAGCATACGCCATGATGGGCGGCCTAGTTGCCTCCCTGATGCTGGGCAAAGTCGAACGCATTCGGGAACTGTTCGTATCCGGTGCGTACGCGGCTCTTGTTCACGTAGTAGTGATAGTTAGCTTTCGCCTACCACAGGACGCCTCACAGCCAAGTGAGGTGTTGGTCTCCGCTCTCGCTGGCGTCGCCAACGGCGGCATTTCAGCCAGTCTTGCACTGGGGATGCTGTTCCTAATTGGCCCCTTGTTCGACATCGTTACGACGATGCGACTCATTGAGATCAGCCGTCCAGACCATCCGCTCTTGCAGCGGCTGCTGCGCGAGGCGCCTGGCACGTACCACCATAGCCTGATGGTGGCAAATCTGGCTGAACACGCCGCTGAGCGCATTGGCGCCAATGCACTGCTCGCGCGCGTTGGCGCGTACTACCACGACATCGGGAAAATCACGCGCCCGTACTTCTTCACCGAGAATCAGGCGCAGGGGACAAACCCTCACGACCAACTGGATCCCCGCTCAAGCGTCGAAGTTATCCTGAGCCACGTCACCGACGGACTCGAACTGGCTCGCCGGTACCACCTGCCCCGCCGCGTGCGGGAGTTCACCCCTGGCCATCACGGCACGAACCATATCGGGTTCTTCTACGGGCGGGCGTTGGAGTTGGTCGACGATCCTGCGGAAATCGACGAAGGTTCGTTCCGATACCCAGGCCCAAAGCCTCAGGCCAGGGAGGTCGCCCTGGTGATGCTGGCCGATTCGTGCGAGGCCACCGTGCGCGCCCGTAGCCCCGACACTCCCGATGCCGTGGGCGAGATTGTCGACGAGATCATCAGCCGCCGGCTGACTGATGGCCAGCTTAGTGAGTGCGACCTGACCATTCGAGATCTGGACTTGGCGCGTGAAGCCTTCAAGTCCGTGCTCAGGGGAGTGTTCCATCCGCGGGTCCAGTACCCGCAACCGGAGCGCCAGGAGCAAACACCGGAGCCTACTTCAGCGAATGCCGAGTCACTCGATCGAGATACAGATTGACGAACGCTACGTAGGGCGGACGCCCAGTGAGGCGCTGCGCCAGGTAGCTGCAGCGACGCTAGTCCACGACAAGGTCGAACCATCGTGTGGACTCGCGGTCGTCGTGACTGATGACGAGATGTTGCAGGAGCTGAACCATCGGCACCTCGGCGTAGATGCGCCGACGGATGTTCTGGCTTTCCCTAGCGCGACGAGCGGGCGGCTAGTTGATGCGCCCGGACAGCCGTCCTATCTTGGGGATGTTGTGATCTCCTATCCCCGCGCCCGGGCCCTGGCTGGGGATCTTGGTCACGACGTGCTAGCCGAGCTTCAACTGCTGGTAGTCCACGGGGTTCTCCACCTCCTCGGCTATGACGACACCCTGGATGCCAAGCGCGGGCGGATGCTCGCGGTGCAGGCGAAGATACTGCGGTCCCTGAAGATCGAAGTCGATCTCCCCGAGTAGCATCCGATGATCCTGAGAGGCATCGCCCGTAGCTTCCGTTGCGCCTTCGCCGGTCTGTGGTACGTCATCCGTACCCAGCGAAACGTGCGCATCCAGCTATGCATAGGTGCGGGTGTCACTGCCCTCGGTCTCTGGCTAGGGCTTTCGCCGGTCAAGTGGACTCTGCTAGCCCTGACCATAGGGTTTGTGCTGGCCAGCGAGATGATCAACACCGCCGTCGAGGTGTTGACCGACCTGACGTGCCCCGAATACCACCCGCTCGCCAAAGCAGCGAAGGATGCCTCGGCAGGTGCGGTATTGCTGGCGGCCCTGACGTCAATCGCTGTCGGTCTATTCGTGCTGGGGCCGCCGCTGGGGGAGAGACTGTGGGGAGGCTAGCCTAGTCCACGAATCTCGTCCGGGCGGCAGCAATAATCCATCCGGGGGCGTGGCTCTAGGCCGCGCCTCGTCTTTGAAGGTAAGGGAGCGTCAGCACACCATGAGCAAACAGCAAGACGAACGCCGGAAGATCTACGTGACCCCGGAAGGCGTGGTGGAGCTCCGTCAGGAGTTGGACACGCTGGTGAGGGTGAAGCGACGTGCGCTGGCGGAACGGTTGCACCGGGCGATCCAGCAGGGGGACCTCTCCGAGAATGCGGACTACATCACAGCCAAAGAGGAGCAGGGCTTCCTGGAAGGGCGCATTCTGCAGATCGGTGCGGTCCTGCGCCGGGCCATCGTGGTCGAGACCCCAGAGAACGCGGACTGCGTCGCTCTCGGCACACGCGTTACCGTTGTGGAAACCGGCACCGACGACCTCGAGACCTACCATATCGTCGGGTTTCCAGAGACGGACCCCCTCCGGGGAAAGGTGTCCAACGATTCCCCTCTGGGGCAGGCGCTGTTGGGCCACTCGGTCGGAGACACCGTGGTGGTGCGCGCCCCAGCGGGTGACATCAGCTTCGAGATCAGGGCCATCGACTGCACCACACCGATTTGACATTTCAGGGAACTCGTGTAGAATGGAAGCCAGGTAAAATATTAATGTTTGCCTTGTCCTGCGCGCTAGTTGTTGTCCTGTCCAATTTGCTCCTTATTGTTGTTAGGGAGCCACGACCCATTGGGCAGCCGCGCAGGGCTTGATCCAGTAGCCAACTGCAACCCAGAGCCGCCCAAAGGGGCGGCTCTGATTGCGTCTGGGCGCCCGGACAGAAGTGCAGCAGTCGCGGATCCGTATGATGCACCCAGATTGGTCCGACGCAGGATCGTCCCCCGGAACAGGACCTGCTCGAAGCAGCCACGGCCAGCGTAGGCTTGTTGCGAGTGTCGTCGTTCGCAGGCTCCTGCTTTGTCGGGGGCAACGATCGGTCAGGGCAGCGCAGTCCGGGAAGAGCCATTGACAGTAGTCACAGCGAGAAGCCGCCCGGGCGGGCGGCGC
>JAUVSX010000400.1 GCA_030596915.1 Chloroflexota bacterium
GCGTTGGGGCACAGCTCCTGCATCTCGCGTGTGAGATCCATCAGCACCGGAATGGAACGCAGGCCGCGGAACACGCCGCCCGGACCGAGCGAATCGCCAATGCACTGGTCAACGCCGTACTTGAGAGGGATCTCGTAGTCCATCTGCCAGAGCTTCTCACGGGGAGGCACTTCAATGGCGAGGATGACGAACTCCGCGCCGTCTAGGGCGCCCACGTGATGTGTGTGAGTCGTCACCGTCATCGCTGCGTCCCACTCCTGGTTGAGCCGAGCGGCCAGCCGGGCCATCAGCTCGAGCGCCTCGGCGTTGAGGTCCACCAGCGCCAGATGGCTGCCCCTCAGGCGCTCGCTGCGCATCAGAGCGCAGAGCGTGTTCAGCCCAAAGATGGCGCTACCAGCACCGATGACCGTGATATGGGTTGGGAGCATCGCTTGTCCTCCACTGCCTGACACCTACAGGGTGTCCAGGGTCGCTGAGCGCCATTATCGCATCAGGCCGCCCGCGTGTCCAGCGTTGCCACGACTCACAGGCTGGGATCAGTATGAAGAATCGAGACCCAGATAGGGCAAGCTCCGCCGCCCGTGCCGACCGACTGCGGATTTGACCCCGGCCCAACGTATGTTAGAATGCCGACCGACAGCAGGCCGCTGTGGCGTCGGTTCATCGCCTGGCACAAGTCGCTCGACTAGAAGCGCTGCCCGCCCGCCGTCCTGGCAGGAGAATGCCGGGCGGTGTGGCGGGCGAAGTTGTCCAGCGGAGTCAAGACGCCAGTATCATCTTCATCCCAAGGAGGGAGTAGTCGTGGACGCACCGATCAGAGAAGCAATTGGTGACGCAAGCTGGTTCGTGGACGCACGCTTCGGCCTATTCATTCACTGGGGTCTATACGCTATGCCCGCCCGGCACGAGTGGGTCAAGAGCCGGGCGCGCATCACTGACGCGGACTACCAGAGGTATTTCGACCACTTCGACCCTGATCTGTACGATCCTGCGGCGTGGGCGCGCGTGGCCAAGGACGCGGGGATGAAGTACTTCGTCATCACGACGAAGCACCATGATGGCTTCTGCCTGTGGGACTCGGAGCACACTGACTACAAAGTCACGAACACCCCATACGGGAAGGACCTCATCCGGCCGATGGTGGAGGCCTTCCGGGCGGAGGGACTGCGCGTCGGGTTCTATCATTCGCTCATTGACTGGCACCACCCGGAGTACCCTGTCGACCGGGTCCACCCGATGCGCGATGATACGGAATCCCGCGCGCAGAGCAAACAACGCGACGTCGGCAGGTACGCCGAGTACCTGCACGCCCAGGTCCGTGAATTGATGTCGGATTTTGGGCAGATCGACTACTTGTTCCCCGATTTCTCGTTCCCCGGGGAGGACGGCAAGGGCCGGGATGACTGGCAGTCGGAGTCGCTGGTCAAGATGGTGCGCGAGCTTCAGCCACAGATCCTCGTCAACGGCCGGCTCGATCTGCTGGACACAAGCTGGGGCTGGGACTTCCGGACTCCGGAGCAGTTCGCGGTGCGCGAGTGGCCGCAGATGAATGGGCGGCGCGTGCTCTGGGAGACCTGCCAGACCTTCTCCGGGTCGTGGGGCTACCATCGCGACGAGGCGACGTGGAAGAGCGTGGCGCAGCTCGTGCGGGTGCTGGTCGACACCGTCAGCAAGGGGGGTAACCTCCTGCTCAACGTCGGCCCCACGGCGCGTGGCGAGTTCGCCGAAAGGGCGTTGAACCGTCTCGGTGCCATAGGCGAGTGGATGCGGGGCCACGACCGGTCTGTCTACGGCTGCACCCGGGCGCCGGCAGGGTTCGAGACGCCGACGGACTGCCGGCTGACCTACAATCCAACGACCAAGCGCCTGTACGTTCACGTCTTCGCCTGGCCGGTCGGGCAGCTCTATCTGGATGGATTGGCGGGCAAGGTGAGATACGCCCAGTTGCTTAACGACGGTTCGGAGATTCCGTTTGTGGCCCCTTCCTCCCACCAGGCAAGCCTGGACCGTGTCGCGGAGGGCTCGCTCGTGTTGAAGCTCCCGGTGCGGAGGCCTGACGTCCCAGTGCCGGTGATTGAACTATTCCTGGAGTGAACGATCCAAAGGCGGCCCTTTGAGTAAGAGCGAGTTCCGGATCGAAGGCCAATACCGGTACGACCGCTCCGGCCCCGTGCGCTGGATCATATCACACGCGCTCAGGTACCCCCTATACCCTCTGATCTCGATCTTGGGGGCCGCCCTGAGCAACTGGGCCTACAGCTACCGGCAGGTCTTGATCGGCCAGGGCTTCGATCTTATCACGTCACCCGGGTGGGAAACGGACGCGCTACTGCGCGTTGCGCTGACAATAGCCGCGGGCGCCCTGGTGCAGGGCGTAGCTGGCCTGATGCGCAGTTTCTCGATTGAGTTCATCGCCCAGGGCATCGAGCGTGATGCTCGTGACGAGCTCTACGTAAGCCTGCTCGGTAAGAGCCAGACATTCCACAGCCGCCAGCGCATCGGCGACATCATGGCCCGCGCGACGAATGACGTGCGCATGCTGAACTTCATGTTCAGCCCGGGCCTGATGCTCATCATCGATTCGGTCCTCGGGACCGTGATCCCCATCGCGATGATCGCCCAGATCTACCCCAGCCTGCTGCTCGTCCCGTCGATCTTCGTGATCCTGCTAGCGATCACGGTCTACGACTACAACCGGCGACTCCACCCTGTAAGCACGGCGCTCCGTGACCAGTTCGGCACGATGAACGCGGGGCTGGCAGAGATCATCAGTGGCATTGAGATCGTCAAAGCGGATGCTCAGGAGCGGCAGGCGCGGCGACGCTTCGTCGGCGACGCACGGGGCTACCGCGATCTCTTCGTTCGCCAGGGCATGATCCAGGCACGCTACCTGCCGATGCTGATGTTCGCCTTCTGCTGGGCAGGCGGTCTTCTGCATGCGCTTCTGGTGTGGCGCGCTGGCGCCATCACTTTGGGGGAGGTTGTCGCCTTCGTTGGGCTGATGGGAACGCTGCGCTTCCCTACCTTCATCTCCATCTTCTCCTTCGACCTGGTCCAGCGCGGCGTTGCCAGCGCCAGGCGGATCCTCGAGCTGATCAACACCGAGACAGAACTCGACGAGAACGAGGCCGGCATCGTGCAACGGATCGAGGGCGAGGTTGTCTTCAAGAACGTCACCTTCGGATACAACGGGAAGCCGGTGTTGAAAGAGATAGACTTCACCGCACGACCTGGCCAAACGATCGCGATCGTAGGGCAGACGGGGTCAGGGAAAACAACGCTTACGAGGCTGATCAACCGCATCTATGACGTCAATTCCGGGCAGGTGCTCGTCGACGGGGTGGACGTCCGTGACTGGAATCTAGAGTCTCTGCGCTCCCAGATCTCGGTGATCGAGCAGGACGTTTTCCTATTCTCGCGCTCGCTGGCCGACAACATCGCGTTCGGGTGTGCCGACACGGACCAGGAGTCCATCGAACAAGCCGCGAGGGAGGCCCAGGCCCACGGGTTCATCACCAGTTTTACCGAAGGCTACGACACCGAAGTGGGTGAGCGCGGCGTCACCCTATCGGGGGGCCAGCGTCAGCGCATTGCTATCGCGCGCGCATTCTTGACTAACCCGCACATCCTGATATTGGACGACAGCACCAGTGCCATCGACAGCGCGACAGAGGATCAAATCCAGCGGGCGATGCGGCGGATCAGTAGTGACCGCACCACGTTCATCATTACTCACCGCCTGAGCCAGATTAGGTGGGCCGACCGCATCCTTGTGCTGCGCCGTGGAGAATTGGTCGATCAGGGCACACACGAGGAACTTATGGTGCGCAGTACGGCATATCGCCGCATTTTCGCGCGCTACGACTGAGCGCAACGGGCTGCTTACCGGGGGATCACACCGTGGGTTTCGTCTTGCATGGA
>JAUVSX010000384.1 GCA_030596915.1 Chloroflexota bacterium
GCATCTGAAAGGAAGGGTCATATGAATAAGGGCTACGTTGCTGCTCTGATCGTACTGGCATTGCTGACGACCTTGTCGCTGGCGCTCAACGCCATCGTCATCTCTGCCCTGCTGCGCTTTGACCGAATCGGTCGTGAGACGCTGGCATCTGCCCGCCGGCTCCTGGCTGGAAGCGAGGATGAGACGTTTACCTACACCTTCAGGATTGAGGATGAGTTCCCGTTCCAGACGACCGTCCCCATCAACGACGAATTCACCGTACCCTTCAAGACCACGATCCCGATCAACACGACCATTGCCGTGCCGATCAACCTCGGGATCACCACCTACAACCTGAAGGTGCCTATCAACACTGTCTTCCCGTTGGATATGGAGTTCACGGTGCCGGTGAGTATGACGATGGAAGTCGACGTAACAGTGCCCATCAACATGGAGGTGCCAATCGAAATCGCCGTCAGCGACACACCCTTCGTTCGCTACCTCAACGATGTGAAGACCACGTTGGATGAGCTGGAACAGGAGATGGCCGATCCTCTGGGCTTGGGCGTGAATCTCCCAAAGCTTGCGGAGGAACGGTAGGGGCACTGATTCGCCAGAATGACGGCCGGATGCCCGTGCGATCATCAGCTAGAAAGGAGCAGTGATGTTTTTCGAACTACGCCAGTATCGTGTCAAGCCCGGCCAGCGCGAGCGCTGGGTGAGGTTCATGGAGGAGACGATCATCCCGTTCCAGATATCCAAAGGCATGGTTGTCATCGGCAGCTTCGTGGGCGAGCAGGAGGAGGATCTGTACGTGTGGATCCGCCGGTTCGAGAGCGAAGAGCAACGCGAGCAGTTGTACGAAGCGGTGTATCAGAGCGACACCTGGCAGAACGAGCTTGGACCGGTATGCGGCGAGCTCCTCTATCGCGACCGCATCGTGGTCACCCGGCTCGAAGCAACGCCGAGGTCGGTCATCCAGTAACGCTCGAAGCAGCATAGGAGGATACGATGGGCTTTCCGAAGGACTTCGTCTGGGGCGCAGCGGCGGCTAGCTACCAGATTGAGGGCGGCGCCACCGACGATGGCAAGGGCCTCTCCGTCTGGGACACGATGTCTCGCTGGCCTGGAAAGGTGTGGGAAGGCAACACGGGCGACGTAGCGTGCGATCACTATCATCGCTACGAGGAAGACGTGCGACTGATGTCGGAGATTGGGCTACACGCCTACCGCTTCTCGATCTCCTGGCCGCGCGTCTTACCAGAGGGCGCCGGCGCGGTGAATGAGCCGGGCCTGGAGTACTACGATCGGATGCTCGATGCATTGCTCGAGTCTGGTATTCAGCCCTGGGCCACGCTCTTCCACTGGGACTACCCATACGCGCTCTACTGCCGCGGCGGCTGGCTCAACCGCGACAGCGCCGACTGGTTCGCTGACTACGCGGCCGTCATCGTGGACCGGCTCTCGGACCGTGTCACCCACTGGATGACGCAGAACGAGCCGCAGGTGTACTTGGCTTTGGGCCACCAGACGGGCGAGCACGCCCCGGGGCTCAAGCTCCCATTCTCGGACGTGCTCCTGGCCACGCACCACTCGCTGATGGCGCACGGCAAGGCGGTGCAGGCGATTCGCGCCCGGGCAAAGACAACGCCGGTCGTGGGCTTTGTGTCGGCGGTAGGTGTGAAGATTCCCGCCAGCGAGAGTGCGGACGACATTGAGGCCGCGCGCGAGTGTATGTTCGCAGTCACGGAGAAACACGTGTTCCAGGAGGCGTGGTTCTCCGACCCGATCAACCGAGGTGTGTACCCCGACGATGGCCTGGCGCTTTTCGGCGCCGACATGCCGCCGATTCGGGATGGCGACATGGAGATCATCAGCCAGCCCCTCGATTTCTACGCGCTCAACATCTACCAGGGCCAGAACTACGCCGCGACGCCTGAGGGCGGGTGCGAACTCGTACCCGAGGCCGATGGTCGTCCACTCACGATGATGAACTGGCGAGTCTCGCCTGAAGCGCTCTATTGGGGACCCCGTTTCCTCTGGGATCGATACCACGTGCCCACCGCGATTACCGAAAACGGCATGGCCAATTGCGACTGGGTCCACCTCGACGGCAGGGTCCATGACCCACAGCGCATCGACTTCCTCAAGC
The DNA here is from genome assembly GCA_030596915.1 of Chloroflexota bacterium. GTDB lineage: Bacteria > Chloroflexota > Anaerolineae > B4-G1 > B4-G1 > JAUVSX01. The sequence goes on from JAUVSX010000384.1 coordinate 2,132, forward strand.
GCTACCTGCGGGAGTACGGGCGTGCCATCGACGACGGCGTCGAGGCTCTGGGCTACTTCGTTTGGTCCATTCTCGACAACTTCGAGTGGGCGTTCGGCTACAGCAAGCGATTCGGCATCATCTACGTCGACTTTGGCACGGGCGAGCGCATTCTGAAGGATTCCGCATTCTGGTACAGGGCGGTGATCGAATCGAATGGCGCCGCGCTCTCAGAGCCATAGTGACGCATCCACCTTCCCAGCCCACGCCCGCCGTCCCGCCGCGGGCGTGGGTCGGGCGCTTCAACTAGCGCCTGATATGAACTTCACGATGCCAGTTCTCCCCGTCATCATGATCTTCCTTCTGGCCGGCCTCGTCCAGGGTGCGGTCGGTTTCGGCAGCGCCCTCGTCGCGATGCCTCTGCTCGTGCTCGTTATGGACATTCAGACGGCGACGCCCCTCGTCGGGCTCGTCGTCCTGGCGATCTCTGCACTCATCCTGATCTGGAACTGGCGCAGTGTGGTGGTCGGGGAGGCGTGGCGGCTAGTCCTCGCCTCGGTGTTGGGCATACCCTTCGGGCTTCTGCTGCTCAAGTGGGCGCCCGAGGCCATCGTGAAGGGCATCCTGGGCGCTGTGCTGATTGGCTTCGGACTGTATCGCCTCATCACACCACGGCTGCCGGTGCTGAAGGGGGCGGGCTGGGTCTGGCCATCTGGCTTCATGGCGGGCATTCTCGGCGGGGCCTACAATACAAATGGGCCGCCCATCGTGATCTACGCGACGCTCCAGCGCTGGTCGCCCGAACGTTTTCGGGCCACGCTGCAAATGGTCTGGCTTGCCACCGGCGTGTTCATCGTGGCGGGGCAGGGCCTGGTGGGACTGTGGAACCCGACGGTGTTTCGACTGGTTGCCTATGCGCTGCCGGCCGTGGCGGGCGGCACCTTCCTTGGTAGTTGGGTCGGCCGGCACATCCCCCGCGACGTGTTCGACCGGATCGTGTCCGGTCTTCTGGTGGTGATGGGCGCGTTTATGTTCGTGTGAGAGATTAGCGAGATAACGAAAGGAGCGAGAGATCAGAATGAAGACAGGCGTATCGTACATGGGACATCACAACCCCAAGCACATTGAGGCGGACGTCCGAGAGATGGAGCGGCTACAGATCGACGATGTGCTGCTCTCGGCCCAGGAGAACGACTTCGTGCACTTCACGGGGAAGATCGAATTCACACCTCGAATCGCAAGGGACCACGGACTCAGGCCGATCGCAATCTTCTGGGGAGCGCTCAACCTCTTCGGCGGTGGACGATCGAGCCAGTTCCTCTTGGAGCACCCGGAAGGCTTCCAGGTCGGCGCAGACGGCTCCCATCATCCCGCTGGTTGTTATGTCAACCCGGTATGTGTGAGCCAGATCGAGCGCATGATCGACACTGTCGCAGGGCTGGGTTTCGAGGGCTACTTCGTTGACGAGCCCACCCCTCTCAGCGACTGCTTCTGCCCCTCGTGTCGCGAGCGGTTCGATGCATGGTACGGCGCCGATCTGACGCTGGCCGCTCCAGGGCTGCAGGAGGAGTTTCGGGAGCGCTGCGTGGTCGATTACGTGAGGACGATCTCCGACTACTGCCAGGCGACGCATCCCACGCTCGAGACGATGTGCTGTCTGATGCCCATTGACAAGCGGATGTGGTCCGCGGTGGCGGAGATCGATAGCCTCGACAATCTCGGCACAGACGTCTACTGGGTCAACAACGACCGCGAAGTGGAGGAGATGACACCCTTCGTGCGCGACATGGAGGTGGTCTGCAAGCAACACGGCAAGATCCACCACGAATGGCTGCAGTGCTGGGCCGCATTCAGGGGCAAGGAGCATCGCATTATCGAGCAGGGCGAGATTCTGGTCCGGGAACGTCCCGACGCGCTCTACATCTGGGCCTGGGAAGGGCAGGTTGGCA
>JAUVSX010000448.1 GCA_030596915.1 Chloroflexota bacterium
ATAGTGCCGGCACCTCAACCATTCCGTCTTCCGCCCGGATAGGGTTCTCGACGCTCTCCTCCTTGAGGATCCTGCCATCGAAGAGCTGGATGACGCGCTGCGCGTAGCGGGTGACGTTGGGATCGTGCGTGACCAGGATCACGGTCATGCCGGCGTCGTGGTTGAGCCGCTGGAGAATCTCCATAACTTCTCTACCAGATTGACTGTCGAGGTTACCGGTGGGCTCATCGGCCAGGATGATGGCGGGATCGTTGACCAGAGCCCTGGCGATGGCGACGCGCTGCTGCTGACCGCCGGAGAGCTCGTTGGGCGTGTGGTCGAGACGATCCCCCAGCCCTACGGATTCCAGCACCTCACGCGCGCGCTTCCTGCGCTGCTTGTGTGTGACACCGGCATAGACCAGGGGCAGCAGGACGTTCTCCAGGGCCGACGTCCTGGCCAGCAGGTTGAAGCTCTGGAAGACGAAGCCTACCATCTTGTTGCGCGCCGCCGCCAGAGCGTCGTCGGACATCTTGCTGACGTCCCGGCCGTCGAGGACGTAGAGGCCGTACGTCGGCTGATCGAGACATCCCAGGATGTTCATCAGCGTCGACTTGCCGGAACCCGAGGGCCCCATGATGGCGACGATCTCGCCCCGGCGGACCGTCAGGCTGACGCCACGGAGTGCGTGCACCTCATTGTCGCCCATCTTGTAGATCTTGTGCAGATCCTCGACCCAGATTACAGCTTCGTTGTTCTTCATAGGTATGTAAGTTCTCTTGGATGTTGCCGGGCTATGGCCGCAATGCGCCGGGGGGACGCCCCTGTAGGTCGAACAGATTCACCGACTCGCTGACCAGTGCTACGCTTGACCCCGCATCGATTCCGGAAAGCACCTGGGTCCAGGCTTCGCTGCGTGCGCCGAGCTCGATTGGCCTGCGCACCGGTTCGCCGCTGTCGAGGCAATAGCAGTACGTGAAGATCTCGTCGGAGGTTTGGTCGGTGCGGATGGCCCAATTGGGGATGAGCACCGCGTCCTCCAGAACAGCGGTGGTGATGAGTGCGCCGGCGGTCATACCGTCGCGGATAGCGACACTGTCGGTCTCCGCGAGCCGCGCCCGGACGGTGTAGGCGATGATGCCCCCGGAGATCCTCGAGAATGCGCTGAGCCTCTCGATGACGCCGGAGAGGGGCACATCGGGATAGGCGTCGAGCGTGAGCTCCACCGGCTGACCTTCGAAGATGGCGCCGATATCGATCTCGTCGATGGTGAGATCGACGTAGACCGTGCTATCGTCGAGCAGTGTCACCGCAGGATGATCGCCCGGACGGGCGGGGCTTGGTGGTGCGGTCCCGGGCTGCAGATTGACCGCGGCGATGATGCCATCAAAGGGCGCGACCAGCTGGGCAGATGCCAGGTCAGCGCGTGCCTGTTCCAGCGACAGCTCGGCCTGCTCGACCTGCAGCGCCAGGCGCTCTATTTGGCTCTCGTCAGCGCCCTGTTGAAGCAGCTCCAGATCGCGCGTTGCCTTGGCGTAGCGCTGGTTGGCTGAGAGCCACTGGCTCTGTGCTTGTTGGATGGCGACCTCGCTGCGCAGCTGCGTGATCCCGACGTTGCCCTCGGCTTCCATATACATAGCTGTGATTCCCGCAGCATAGGCGGCCGGCAGTCCGTAGTCATCCAGGATGTCCGTGTATTTCTCGTACGCCTCTCGGGCGTCCTTCTCGTACTCCTGAGCGCGCGTCTGGTCGATGGCTGCGCGAACCTGTGCCAATGCGGCGCTGGTGTCGGCCACCTCCATAGCTTGCACGGCCTCCCGGATGCCAAGTTCTGCCAGACGGAACTCGGCTTCGTCCGCCGGCTCTTGGGCCTGTTGGAGGTTGAGTTGCGCCTGGGCCAGCCCCAGCTCCGCCTGCCTGACGGCGTCGACGAGCGTGTCATCGTCAAGCTCGGAGAGCAGATCGCCGGCCTTCACGCGATCGCCGACCTGAATGTAGACGGCACGAACGGTGCCCTGCGTCTCAAAGGCGAGGTCAACCCGCCGCTCGACGACCACGTTGCCGCTGGACGAGACGGTGATCTCCAGGTCGTCCTGAACGATCTCGCCGGTGCGGAGGACCTCAACGACCTGCTCGGCAGCCTGTTGGCGGCTGCGGAGCCACAGGCCCCCGCCGCCGACGGCGGCGAGAACCGCGACAATGATGATCCACGTTATTGCTTTTCTCATATCTCTTCCCTGGTGCCTTTCTGCGGCAGTAGCGCGGGAGCGCTATTGCATGGGCGGTCCGCCCATCGCGAAGAAGTTGAAGGGAACGCGCTCCTCGGCGACGAGGGCGATTGTCTCTCCCTCACTCAGACCGGCAAGGATTTCTGTGTAGGTGTCATTGCGTCGGCCGGTCTCCAGAGTGCGACGGACGGGTGACCCGGCCTCGACGACGTAGGTGTAGACCTCGAGGGCGTCCTGGTCGATGCGAAGTGCCCAACTGGGCAGCAGCAGGAGGCCGGGGATCGTCTCGGTGGTGATGCGGACGCTGGCGGTCATCCCGTCCATCACGCGGATGGACTCGACCAGTCCGGTGAGCTCAACGCGCACCTGGTAGGCGACGACGCCGCCAACGTTGGATGCGGCCGGCGCGATGGTCTCCACGACGCCGGTCAGGACCGCGTCGGGGTAGGCGTCCAGGATGACCTCAACGCTCTGTCCCTCGGCGATGACCCCGATGTCGATCTCGTCGATGGTCACGTCGACGAAGTGGCGGCTGTCGTCGACGAGCGTGAAGGCGGACGCGCCGGCGCTCTGGTAGGTGCCTTCCTCAATCTCGATGATGGCGACGATGCCGTCGTGGGGGGCGGTGAGCACGGCGTCCTCACGCGCGCGACGCATCTGCTCCAGCCGGAGCTGGGCCTGCTCGACCTGGAGTTCCTGCTGCCGCACCGTGTCGGTGTCGGCGCCCTCACGCAGTGTCTCCAAGATTCGTTCGGCTTGCTCGTAGTTTATCTGAGCTACCTGTAGCCGGGATTCGGCCTGCTGGGAGGCGGCCTTGGCGTTGAGTTCCGCGGCCCGCTCCTCGGCCTCCGCCTCGGCATAGGCGATCAGGGCAGTATCTTCGTTCTTGTTCGCCTCGCGGGTATCTCGCAGGTCGATGTACGCCTGCTCGCGCGCCCTCTGGGCCTGTACCTGGATCGCATTGGCGTCAACACGGGCGGTCTCGATGCCCAGCCGGGCGACCTCCAGGGCTTTGCCTGCACTACTCAGGGCCAGCTCCGCGACGCGGACGTCCTCGGGGTCTGCGGCTTCGCCGGCTGTCTCCAGAGTGATCTCGACGAGGTCGAGCGCGATCTCACTCTGCCGCAGGCTGCGCGCCAGATCCTCGGTGTCCATACGAGCCAGCACATGGCCGGCCTTAACCCGCTCGTTGACCTCGACGGGGATAATGGCGACGATGCCCGGCATGTGGAT
>JAUVSX010000280.1 GCA_030596915.1 Chloroflexota bacterium
GTCGAAACCTGGCAGGCGTCCGACAAGGTGGTCGTCGCCGAACTCAATCCCGAGCTCCTGCCGATGAGCACCGGGCGGCGCTGGATCAAGACCCGCCGTCCCGAGCTCTACGGCCATCTTTGCGAGCCGACAGGCCAGGAGCTGGACACGCGAACGGTGAGATTCGCGGGATGAAGCGAGTAGACGACGGAGGGGATGACAGGTGGTGAACATCGCAGTGCTTGGAGCAAGTACGTCCTGGTTGCCCAGGCTGGCAACAGACCTGATGCACGCTTTCACTGAACCGCTGGAGATCCGGCTGGTTGACATCGATCCACGCGCCTCGGAGGCGTGCGCGGAATGGGGGGCTGCTGCCAACCGGCATTGGGGACGGCGCGATGCCTACGTCGTGCACGAGGAACGGCGCGAGGCGCTCGCGGGAGCGGACGCCGTCTTGATCACCATCTCGACCGGTGGTCTGGGCGCGATGGCCCACGATCTCGCGATCCCCGAACGCTACGGCATCTACGCGACCGTAGGCGATACCACAGGGCCGGCAGGTTGGTCGCGCGCGATCCGCAATATTCCGGTCTTCAGCGAATTTGCCGCGGATTTCGCCGAGGTCTGTCCGCAAGCCATCATCGTGAACTACACGAACCCTATGGCTGCCCTCACTGCGACGCTGCAGCACTGTTGTCCGAACCCAGCCGTTGGGCTGTGCCACAGCTACTTCGAGATCAAGGATGTCATCCAAGCCTTGTTCGGCCTCCCCGATTGGGGTCAGATTTCGGTCTCCATCGCCGGCATGAACCACTTCACCTGGGTCGTGGACTTCCGGATTGGACGGGAGGATGGATACGCGCTCCTGCGGGACAAAGTGGGCGCCGGCTCGCTGCGGGACCTGCTTCCCGAGGAAACCGCCGATGAGATCGACATCTTCTCGGGGCACGAGCTCTGCGCTCAGCTCTATGATACGTTCGGGTACCTGCCCTATCCCGCCGACCGGCACACCTGCGAGTTCCTGTCGTTCGTCGTCTGTGGCCAGCCGGAACGGACCTCGAAGGACCTGGGCGAGGAGGAGCCGGTCGACGTGATCAGCACCTGCAATGTCAAGCGCACGTCGATCAACCAGCGCTGGGGTTGGATGCGCCGTCGCGAGCGCGTCATGGGGGAGTGGATCGACGGTACGCGGTCTATGCCCGGCCCGAGCCGCGAGACCGGAGCGAGGATGATCCGCGCCTATCTTGAGAACCAGCCAATGGTGGATGCGGTCAACGTCCTCAACGCCGGCCAGATTGCAGGTCTGCCCTTGGGCGCGTGTGTGGAGACGCTGGGAGTAGTCGATGCGATGGGCCCGCGCCCCCTCCACGTCGGCGAGGTCCCCGAGCACCTGCTCGAGGTGATGCGCCCGCAGGCGACCTGTCAGAAGTGGATCGTGCAAGGCGTGCTCGACGGGGACGATGACCTGCTGCTCCAGGCTCTGTACCGGGACCCGCAGTGCGCCCACCTGAAGCCGCACGAGGTCCGGCGCATGGCCGAGGAGCTGTTGGCAGCCAACAAGGCAGCGGTTGCGTAGTGCCGTTGGCGGATGAAGGGCGGCAGGGACTGTCTGGACGTCCGCCGGACGATTCGAACTGTGGGACACGGGAGGAGCGACTGATATGCTGGACCACTATCACGATCTCGACATCTTCAGCGATTGGGTCGAGGAGGCGCACAGGCAGCGGCAGCTCTTCGGACCCGCCCAGCAATGCCACGACACCCAGGCACGGGTGAAAGCGGCGCTCGGCTTCTGCTCGGGACCCGAACTCCCCCTCGACGTGCGTGTTGAGCGGTGCTGGGAACGTGATGGCTTGGCGGGCGAGCAGGTCTCGTGGTCCGTCGGGTACGGGCCACGCACAGTCGCCTGGGTCCTGAAACCGGCCCACGCTGGCGATCCCCTGCCGGGCGTAGCGGCTCTCCACGATCACGGGGCGTTCAAGTACCTTGGCAAGGAGAAGATCGCCCACGGTCCGGACGAGCCGGAGCGGTATGCCGCCGAGCACTACTGGCAGGTCTACTACGGTGGCCGGCCGTTCACGAACGCGCTCGCGAACGAGGGCTTCGTTGTGCTTGTGCACGACGCGTTCCTCTGGGGCAGCCGGCGCTTCCCGCTCAGTGTCATGCCCGAGTGGGCGCCGGCCGCTTTCGCCTCTGGCGGGGACCCGACGTGGACGTTGGGCGGCATTCCGCGTGAGGTGGGTGAATACAACTTCGCTGCGGCGCAACACGAACACGTGGTTGAGAAGTACTGCAACCTGCTCGGCACGACGATGTCGGGAGTCGTGAGCCACGAGGATCGCATTGCATTGAACTACCTGCGCTCGCGGCCCGATGTGCTCTCCGACCACGTTGGCTGTGTCGGCCTATCGGGAGGCGGCAACCGTGCGGGACTTCTCCAAGCGACCTATGATTCCCTGAAGGCCGCGGTCGTCGTCGGTCTGATGAGTACCTATCCCGGGCTTCTTGACCACAACGTGGCGACGCATACGTGGATGTTCTTTCCCAGCGGCTGGGCTCAGCACGGGGATTGGCCTGACCTCGTGGGTTGTCGCGCGCCTTCGCCGCTGCTGGTTCAGTACGATCGGGAGGATGAACTGTTCACGCCCGAGGGAATGGAGGCGGCACACGCGCGTCTGGCGGACATATATGCCAGCGCAGGCCGGCCGGACGCGTACACAGGGGAGTTCTATCCCGGTCCCCACAAGTTCGATCTGGAGATGCAGCGGGCCGCGTTTGGCTGGCTCAAGCAGCAGCTTGTGCCCTAGCCGACTCCGTCCAGAGATCGCGGCGCCGGCGGCCCAGCCCTTCTCGAGACTCTAGCCGCGCTCCAACACGCCCGTCAGGCACCCGATACCGCCCGCCGCACGGACAAGCTCGTCAATCTCGACAGTGTGCGCGGTGATGCCCAGCCGCTCGTAGAACGAGCGCGTGATGGGGTTGCCGGCGGGCATCAGGATCTCGCGCGGCCCCAGCACGACGAAGTTAGTCGCCTGCTGCCTGGCCTCGCCCTCGTCTGGCAGCAGCGCCACGGAGTACCCCCGCGCTCGCAACGCCTCGACGGCCGCATATGGCGCCCGGCCCGGCCACGCAATGGCCAGGTCTCGATCCACCAGACGCAATTGGCCCATTAGATGCATTGCGCCGTACGGCAGCCCAATGTCGATCACGTCGACGCCCATCTCCCGGAGCAGCCCGCCAACCTGCGCTGCCCCCTCGGCGTTCGTGCGCAGGCCGGTTGCCAGAAACGCTGTGCTGGGGGCGATCCACGCTGCGTCGGCGCCCTCGAGGGCGGCTGTGCCGCGAATGGTGCGAAGGATCGGGATGCCAAGCTCAGACAGTCGCCGAGACACGAAGGGCTCCTCGCCCGCGCGCACCTTCGAGGCTGGCCGGCCTACGATCGCTCCCTCTGGCGTCATCAGCATCAGGTCTGCGACGAACATCAGGTTGGGCGGTGGCTCATCGGCCGGATTGACGTACTCGACCCGTACGCCGGCCTCGCGATACGCCTGGGCGATTGAGTCGTGCTGCTGGCGAGCTTTGTCGGCATCCACTGCTTGCAGCATCTGCACTCTGTCTGGCTCAATCAGCCCGGCAAGCTCCGTGCCCGGCCGGTGCAGCAGCACGGATCTCAGCGGCGCCCATTCGCAGCCCACCCCGCACGCGCTCCACACGCGTCCGATCTCGCTTCGCAGCGAAGACGTTCGCGGCTGCCATCCTGCGCCGCCGTAGGCGGCCGCCAAGCCGCCGGCGCCCTGAACCGTCATTTGTCATTCTCCCCGCACGATGTGATCAGCCTCTGCCCCATCGTACCCTCCGCGCCCTGTTGGATAATGTCTGGCCAAGCGGACCCTCGGGCCGCGCGGCCAAGTATATCTTGGCGACGCAGTGGAGCAAACGCGCCCGCGCGGCCAAGCGTATCGTGGTGATGCAACGGAACGAGCGCGGCCCGCGCCCGTGATCGGTCCCGGCGGCTTGCCATATTGACGTGTCTGCCGGCGAGCGAGAGCCCTTCGTGCTAGCGCCGTTCGCTGTTGTGCGTCGGGCGAGGCGCGGTAGAATGACATCGACAAGCGAATCGGCGCTGGCGAGCTGCTCGTCGATAGAATTCTACTGGATGGCCAGTCTTACGACGGGTCCCCAAAGGACCCGAGTGAGGGAACTTAGAACTGCAGGGGTCAACTACAATGGACCCGGGTATCTTGATCGCCGTGCTGCTGGGGATTCTCGCTGTCGCTATCGTTTCGACGATGTGGACCGCCGCGCGCGGAGCGCCGTGGGCCCCCTCACCGTGGGCGGTGGTCCGCAAGATGCTGAGGATGGCCGGAACCCAACCGGGTGAGGTGGTGTTTGACCTGGGGTCGGGGGATGGCCGGGTGCTCGTCGTCGCCGCGCGGCGGTTTCGGGCCCGGGCGATTGGGATCGAGATCGACCCGCTGCGCTACCTATGGACCCAGTTGTTTATCTCGGTGCTCGGCGTGCGAGCCCAGGTCCGCGTCATCCGTGGCGACCTCTTCGCCCAAGATCTGTGTCAGGCCGACGTGGTGACAGTCTATCTACGCCAGGACACGAATCGTAGGCTGATCACCAAGCTCCGCGGCGAGCTGCGGCCGGGCGCGCGGGTGGTGTCCTACTCGTTCACGTTCGACGGCTGGACGCCCATCGCCGTCGACGAGCGCAGCCAGATCTTCGTCTACCGCGCAGGCGAAGGGTGGCACGAGGGAGCCACTGGCGCGTGAGCGCGCTGCCTCTGCTACGCCGCCGACCGCGGACGGTCGCGCACCCCTACGTGCGACTGGGTTGGCCCCGGGAGGGCGGCTGAGCTTGTGGGAGGGGCACGGCTGGCCGTCGCGTGCCAAGCGCTATGGCGGGGCGAGGTGGCCGCCAACTGGGACTGATTCCGCGGTGCGAGGGGCCTGCGCCGACCGCGGACGGTCGCGCACCCCTACGCGCGACTGGGGCGGCCCCGGGCGGGCCGCTGAGCACGCGGGAGGCGCACGGGTGGGCCGTCCCGTGCCAGGGGCCAGGGCCGGGCGAGAGGGGGATGGCACCTGGGACGGA
>JAUVSX010000345.1 GCA_030596915.1 Chloroflexota bacterium
CCAGTCGGCCGCTGGAAACCAAGATCTGTTGGGCTCGACCCGCTTTGCCGGGCGGCCTACCTGGCCGGATCCATCCTCGGCTGGGCCGGCGGCAGCCGCAGGGCGAGGACGAACCCAAGCGCCACTCCGAGCGCTGACAGGCTGAAGAGAACCGTGTACGAGGTGGACGCCAGCAGCCACCCCCCGACCATCGGCGCGAGGGCCTGGATGCCCAGAAACGTGTTCCCCAGGCCGATGTAGGCCCCGTGCAAGCCGTCGGGGGCCAAGGCCAGAAGGTAGTTGCCGAAGCCCACGATGTATGCGGAGGTGACCATGCCCAGGGCAAAGAAGACGACGGGGTAGGCGACCACTACCCAGCCGCCCCCCGCGAGGTGGGCCGCGAGCGCGAAGAGGGGACTCACGATGGCTGCCGCACCGGCAACGCGGATGACAGCGTGCGGACCCTTCCGTCCTCCGATGGCGCCATAGAGGAGGCTGGCGCCGACCGCCGCCGTCGTGTAGGCGATAGTGAAGCTGCCAATAGCCGCCTCCGGGAGACCGAGGACGTCCGCTGCATGTATGACGTAGAATGGGGTAGCCAGGTCCATCGATGCGATGAGCAAGCGGCATGCAAGCACGCGCCGGAAGCGCCGGTCGCTGATTACGCGGCCTAGTGTACCGCGGCGGAGCGTGTCGCGGTTCCCCGCCTTTGCTCTAGGGGGAGCCGTGGGATCAGGCTCCCGTAACGCGAGCAACGCAAGCGAGCCAGGAACGAGGAACAGTCCGGCCAGCGCGAAGAGCAGGGCGTAGTTCGTGGGGAACGCGAGTTCCGGCCTGCTCAAGATCCAGCCGATCAGCGCCCCGGCGCCAACGCCGGCTGTCGCGCCAACAGCCTGAGCGAGACCGTCAAGGCGGATGCGCGTCCTGGTCGGTATTGCCCGGCCGATGATGTCATACCAGCCGACCATCCCTGCGCCTGCGCTCAGAGCGTATACGGCCAGGCAGACGAAGAACAGGGCGAGCATCTGCGCGGGAGCGGTCGCGGCGGTGCCCGCGAAGAGAGCAGCCGCGACAACGAAGAGCGCCAGACGTCCCACGAGCGTGGCTGAAGCGAACGGCTTCTTGCGCGGCCAGCCGGCGATGGCGCGGGCGACCAGCGCCTGCGGGAGCAGTAATCCCGCGTAGTAGATGGTGCCGACCAGTCCGACGAGAGGAGCCGAGGCAGTCAGATGGCGCGCGAACGCCGGCATAACGCTCGTGATTCCGATGAAGGTGAGGGCCACGGTGGCAGAGATGCGGCTGACCACGTGAGCGATCGCGTTGCGGCGGACGTACGAGGGGCGGGGTATGGGGCTGCTCACGGGGGAGCTAGCCAGGCGCAAACGTGGCCGGGTTGCGATTGTGGGCGTCTCAGTGTCAGCATCGACGTAGTCTACTGGAGCCGGGAAGCTGGACAAGGGGACGGGTCGTTGACTTGGTGTGCACGACGGCTATACTCTGCCTGGTTCTAGCGACCACCTTGCTTGAGGTGTGATGAAGTGGGAGGAGAGGAGCATATGTCCGACTTAGAGAGGCTGATCGTTGAAGCCCCGTCGATTGCCGGCAGTTTCCGGCTGGACGGCCGGACTGCTGGGGTCGTGGGCGGTACGCGCGGCCTGGGGCAAGCTATGGCAGTTGCTCTGGGCGCTGCCGGGGCAGATGTGTGCGTTGTGGGTCGAGGCCCGGCGGGGTTGGAGGAGACTGCTGAGGCTATCAGTGGTCTCGGACGCAAGGGGACAAGCTTCGCCGCCGATGCGACTGACGAGGCGCAGGTGGAGCGCATGGTGGATCACGTGCTGACGAACCACGGCACGATTGACGTCCTTGTGAACAGCCAGGGCACGGTCGATCTTCACCCAAGCGAGGACTTCGCCACCGATGTCTGGCAGCGCGTCATGGATGTCAACGTGAAGTCGGTCTTCCTTTGCTGCAAGCATGTGGGCAGGGTGATGCTCGCGCAGGGCAGGGGCAAGATCATCAATATCTCGTCGGTTCGTGGGTTCCAGGGGCGCGCGCAGGATCCTGCGTACGCTCCCAGCAAGGGGGCAGTGAACCAGCTCACTCGGTCGCTGGCCATCGAATGGGGCCCGCGGGGCGTCAACGAGAACGCAATCGCGCCTGCTTTCACACGAACCGCGATGGCGAGCAATTACCTCGATGACCCAGCGAAGCGCGCCTGGGTGTTGAGTCGCATCCCGCTGGAGCGCGTCGGACAGCTTGAGGACTTCTTCGGGCCAGCCGTTTTCTTAGCGTCAGATGCGTCCAACTTCGTCAACGGGCACGTCCTACTGGTCGATGGCGGCTGGGTAGCGGCGTGACGGGTGATGCACATTGCGCTCAGGTTGCCACCGGGTTCCCCACGCTAAGCCGGCGGGCTGGAGGCCGTTCACAATGGAGCACAGGCTGAATGTACCCGCGAGCGGCGCCAAGCTAATCCCACTGTCAACGTATGTCGAGCGTCCCGTAGAGGAGATGCGGGCCCGTGCGACGGCATTCTACGAGGACATGCAGCGGCGGCGGTCCGTCCGGCAGTTCTCAGCGCGTCCGGCGCCCGACGGTGTCATTGAGGCTTGCTTGCGGGCGGCAGCGACTGCGCCGAGCGGTGCGAATCTGCAGCCGTACCACTTCGTGGTGATCACCGACCCGGACGTGAAGCACCGGATCAGGGTCGCTGCCGAAGCGGAGGAGCGTGAGTTCTACGAGCATCGGGCCACAGCCGAGTGGCTGAAGGTGCTCGCGCCCCTGGGCACTGGCGCGCGCAAGCCCTTCCTGGAGAAGGCGCCGGTTCTGATCGCCATGTTCCTGCAGCGCTATCGTACGCTGTCCGGCGGGAGCAAGTTCGTTCATCCGTACGCGCATCATTCTGCGGGCATTGCAGCGGGGCTGTTGGTCGCGGCGATCCACCACGCGGGCCTCGTCGCTCTCACGCATACGCCCAGTCCGATGACTTTTCTCGCCCAAATCCTGGGCCGGCCGGCAAGCGAGCGGGCGTTCCTGCTGTTGGTGGTCGGCTACCCCGCGGATGGTGCGACAGTGCCCGACATCCAGAGAAAGCCGCTGGCCGAGCTGGCGACCTTTGACTAATCGCCGCCCGGCGGCCGACACAGATAGGTGCTCGTGGCAGGATATGTGCCTCCGTGTACAATTGGGCGCTCGCGCCGGGAGTGGGTGAAGGGCTTGCGAAGTTGGGCGCTGCGTGGGATAAGATGCTGGATTGGGGACTGCTTCTCTCGACCTTTGGGCTCGTCTTTGTCGCCGAGCTGGGTGACAAGACGCAACTGGCTGTGGTAACCCAGACGTGCAGGTTCCGTCGCCCGTGGGCCGTGTTCCTGGGCGCCAGCCTGGCGCTCGTCGCGGTGCCAGCGCTGGGCGCTGCTGGCGGGCAGGTGCTGTCCCGCCGGATTCCCGCGTCTGTGGTGCGCAATGTCGCGGCGGCAGCGTTCGTCGCGATGGGCGTCTTGATTTGGTGGCGGTCACCCAGGCGCGACGCCGCAGGACCCAGTGGGCGTGAGGATGCGTGCGCCGTCTCGTGCGAAGTTGAGCCTGAGGCGGCAAAGCGGAGCCTGTGGGACTGGGGGGCCTTCGGGTCGACCGCCGGCCTTCTGTTCGTGGCCGAGTTGGGCGACAAGACGCAACTCGCCGTGCTGGGTCTGTCCAGCAAGCAACCCACCGCCTGGGCCGTTTTCGCGGGTGGGGCGCTGGCGCTTGTTGTCGTTACTGCCCTGGGCGTGCTCGGGGGCGAGAAACTGAGTAGGCTGATTCCCGAGCGTATGCTCCTCCGGATATCGGCGGGCGCCTTCGTGGTGATGGGCGTCCTTATGGGAGTCGGATTGCTCTAGCGGAGCTGGCTCCGGTCTGACCCCGGCAACCGAGCCTTGCCAGCCCCTGGCGACACATGCAGACCAGCACCGCCCTGAAGAGGCGGTGCTGGTTCACGCGCGGCGCCGACCTAGAACAAGTGGAATGCCGCGATCACCGGCGCGAAGAGTGTCGCGACCAGCGACATCACCGTGATCAGCGTGTTCAAGGAGGGGCCTGCGGTGTCCTTGAATGGATCGCCGACGGTATCTCCAATGATGCTGGCCTTGTGTGCATCCGACCCCGGCCCACCGAACTCGCCTGTCTCGATGAACTTCTTCGCGTTGTCCCAAAGCCCTCCGGCGTTTGCCATCAACAATGCGAAGATGACGCCGGTGATGATGGCCCCTCCCAGGAAGCCGCCCAGCGCATCTGGTCCCAGGACACCACCGATCAGGACGGGAAGGACGAGGGCCGAGAGCGCTGGCACGACCAGGGCACTCCGCGCGCCCTGGCCTGCGAGG
>JAUVSX010000328.1 GCA_030596915.1 Chloroflexota bacterium
GAGGCGTTCGAGTTGGTGGGCGCCTACGGAGATGGGGTGCTCAAGGCCATCATCGAGATCGCGACGGAACCGCCCGAAGGGTAGGGCGGCGGGTCAGGGGCTCAACAAGGGCGGATCTACCTCGACGTAGGTCCACGGGTGCATTTCAGTCCTGGGGCCGGTGCCCGGCAGGCCCCGGTGATTCTCCACTCAGTGACATTTCGTCGTCCAGTCCCTGAAATGCACCTTGGCAGTTTCGGCCACGCGAACCAACTCACGGAGACTCGGTGCCTGCTGAGCGTGCAAGATCCAGACACCATGCGCCGCGCCGAAACTGCGGCAGCCTCGGCGTTCCCAGTTGTCGCCGAGGTCCATCTCTGATTGTCGCTTGACACCCACCCAATACGCCAGGCCAGCGTCAAATGGGTCGCCATCCTCGGGCAGGGGCGCTACGGGTCTGGCCGTGACGATCAGCCGGTTGCGCCTGCTGCCGTATGGGTGGCAGGTGACGAGCGTCACGCGCTCGTCCTGGGTGGGCATCAGATAGCGGGCGTTGGTCTGGCGCACCTCCAGCGGCTGTCCGGCCTCCTTCACGATGATCGCCTCGACGACCTCGTAGCCAAACGTCTTCTCTCCGCCATAGAGGACGATTAGTGCCCCTATCTCGATCTGATACAGGTCTCGGAACACGCCGTCCTGTGGCCAATTGTGGCCGTTGATCACTGTGTTGCCCGGCGCTCCCAACGTTGCGGACGTATCGTGCCAGCCAGTGCGCGTTGCTTCGGGCACGACCCAGGCGGGCTCACTATACCACCAGACTCAGTGACCTCGAGGCCCGAGGGGACAATGGGGGCATCAATGCCCAGGGACGGAATGACGATGCGGCTGGATCGCGGGGCGCCACGGCTACCCACCTCTGCTGTCACAAGGCGCGGGCGGATCGGGCTGCGCTGTGGACCTGGCGCGCTGACTGGGCAAACCACTCGGCGCAGCGTGGCTCAGTGGCCGCGCTTGCCCTCTACGGTCCGTCTGCTACAATGAAACTGGGTTGGAGGGGCGATTCGTATCTGTGCGGCGTGGAGCCGACAGGGCGCGCTTGGCAGCCCCACCGGGGGAAGAGACAGACGTCGTTGCTCGAGTTTCCTGTGTCTTCGCGCCCGCTCTCCAAGTCCCTGGCTTGCCCTCGAGGCATACCACACGGCGGTCTTCTGGCACGCATCAATCTGCATTCGCTGGCTCTGCCCTGCGTGTTGGCGAGCGCCCGTCACCAAGTGCGCCCGCGCGTGTTTTGTAGCATGTGAGGGCGGGTCAGGGTGGCGTATCGCGCGGGAGACAGATTATTTGATGGCGTCAGGCATCACGCTCGTCCGCTCCAAGATGATGTTGCCCAGCCCCGCGGCCCTCCTACACCGGCCCAGGGTGTGTGAGGCCATCGCCCAGGGCCTCGACCGCAAGCTCACGCTCGTCTCCGCGCCAGCGGGCTACGGCAAGACCTCAGCGCTGGTAGACTTCGCTCGGCACACGTCGACCCCCATATGCTGGTACACCGCCGACGAACGAGACCGAGACCTGACGGTATTCGTGGCGTATCTTATCGGGGCAATTGCGGAGCGCTTCGATGGGTTCGGTGGCGATAGCCGGGCGATGCTGGCAGGCCCCGAGGGAGGTCTTGCCAACGATACTGCGGCCATCACGGGGCAACTTGCCAACGAGATGCTTGAGATTGGCGAGCAGTTCGTGCTCGTGATGGACAACTGCGAGGGACTCATCGGGGCGTTTGGCTTCAAGGAATTCCTCAGCCGGCTGATCGAAATCCTGCCTCCCAACTGCCATTTGATGCTGGCCAGTCGTGTCCTACCCTACATCCCAGTCACTCGGCTCGTGGCCCGGCGCCAGTTGGTGGGGGTAACCGAGAGGGATCTGCGCTTCCAGCCGGAGGAGATTCGGCACGTTCTTCGCATCGCCGGGGTCGAGATCTCGTTAGGTGAGGCGGAGGAGATGGTCGCCAGTTCAGAAGGCTGGATTACGGGGGTGCTCCTTCTGGCCGAGCTGCTGCGCGACGCAGCCGGTCGTGGGTTGCAGGACTTGAAGAGGGCCAGCGCCGAGACGTACGGATACATGGCGGAGGAGGTCCTCAGTTGGCAGCCTCCCGACATCCAGCATTTTCTCACCACCTCGGCCGTGCTCCGGGAGTTGTCCTCTCGGCTGTGCAACGCGGTGTTGAAGGTGCGGCAGCCGGACGACTTGTTGGCCGAGGTGGAGCGCCGCAATCTATTCGTGACGCGTTTCGGGACAGGGGCTTCCGCCGTCTTCCGCTACCACAGCTTGTTTCGGGACTTCCTGCAGCATCAGTTGCGCCAGCACGACAGTGCTCGTTTCACAGAACTGCATCTGCGCGCTGCCAGGTGGTTTGAGCAGACGGATGACGTGGAAGACGCGGTCTACCACTATCTGTCTGCCCAAGCCTACCCAGAGGCGACCACGGTCATGGAGCGGGTAGCCCGTGAGTGGTTCACCCGGGGGCGGGGGGAGACACTGCTTCAGTGGGCTGAGGCCCTGCCTGCGGAGAGCAGGGATCGAGCGCCGTGGGTGTCACTGTACCAAAGCAGGGTGCTCACGGACCGCAACGAGTACGAAAAGGCGGAACAGGCGCTGGCGTCCGCGGAGGCAGGTTGTGCGGATAGAGTGGACACGCCCTGCCTGTCGCGCGTCTACAGCCAGCGGGCGACGATATCGTTGCTGCAGGGCAGCTACGATGAATCCATCAAAGCAGCGCAGGCGGCGCTAGAGAAGCTGAGCTATGATGCAACTCTGGAGCGGGCCGAGGCACAGCGGCTGATCGGCCGATCCCTGATTGGGTTGGGGCGCGCAGATGAGGGTATCGCCAACCTTCGATTGGCGCTGACATCCTTCAGGCAGGCTGGCAGCCCGTACGACGTGGTCAACGTTCTGCGGGACCTTACCTTGGGGTTCACGTCGCGCGGTCGCTTCGACGAGGCGGTCGTCGGGTTGAACGAGGCGCTGGCGATTGCGCGACGCCTCGGTGCGGCTGGGCAGTTGGCAGGCGTTCTGAACGATCTGGCGACCTGGCACAGCGTGCGGGGGGAGCATCAGGAAGCGCTGGCCCTATATGAGGAGGGGCTCGCGAGCGCCAGGCGCGGCGGGGATCCCGTCTCGCAGTCGTATGTCCTGATTGGAATGGCGGACGTCAACCGCGACGTTGGCGCCTACGAGCGCGCGGCGTCGCTGTATGACGCTGCCTGGCGACTTGCGCAGGCGGGCGAGCCCCGCGTGGCCGTCTATCTGCTGACGGCGCAGGCTGACATGTTCCGGTGGCAGCAGCAGTACGCACGCGCGTCGGCGCTGCTGGATAGGGCGCGCGGGATCGCAGAGGACAGGGACCTGGTCTTCGAGCGAGACGGTCTGGTACCTCTCACCGAAGGCATCCTCCTGAGCGAGAGCGGTGAGCCCAACGAAGGGCTGCGGCTCCTGGGCGATTGCATCAGCTTCTTCGAGGAGCAACAGGCGCTAGAGTATCTTGCGCGGGCGCGCTTCCTGATGGCGAAAGCGTTGCTGGCAATGGGGGATCGGACGCGGGCTCTCGCTGAGCTGCGACAGGCGTTAGCACTTGCGGACGGGATTGGCACCGTCCAGTTTGCAGTGGTGGAGGGGCGGCACGCCGACGCGCTGCTCAAACTAGGCAAGGCTGCAGACGTCGCTGGCTGCAAGCCCGTCGCCAGCAAGGTTGAGCAACTGAGCTCATATGCGGCCACCCTTACCCAGTTCGGCGGGGAGAGGACGGATGGAGAAGTCGGTCGCCTGGAGATCTACGCGCTGGGCGAGGGACGCGTGGTGCGAGACGGGCACCTCCTGTCTACGTCGGAATGGCGAGCGGCGATGTCAAAGGAGCTCTTCTTCTACATCCTGATGAATGGGCCGCTGGAGCGTGATGTGATTGGCTTGGAGTTCTGGCCGGATTCCTCTCGGAAGAAGATGAGCGACAGTTTTCATTCGACCCTTTACCGGATTCGGCGGGCCCTTGGCCAAGACGTCATCGTGGCTGATGATGGGTACTATAGGCTGGGAGACCACAACTACTGGTTCGACGTAGCTGAGTACGAACTTGCGGTTGCCCGAGCCCGGCTGCTCCCGCCCCAGGATCCGCAGGCCGAGCGGCTGTGGGGGCAGGCCGTATCCCTGTATCAGGGGGACCTTTTGCCCGAGGTCGATCGCATGTGGTGCGTACCCACGCGCGAGAGACTGCGGGAGATGCACCTAGAGGCGCTCATTGGATTGGGTCGGTGCGCGGAGGCCCGCAGGGAATACGACCAGGCGATAGACTGGTATCAGCGGGCGCTGACTGTCGATGAGTTGCGGGAGGACATCTGCCGGCACATCATGCAGTGCTACATCCACGCCGGGCTGCGCTCGAAAGCTATGGCCGCCTACCAGCGCTGCCGAGCCGTTATCGAGCGGCAACTTGGCGTCGGAGTGTCCGCCGAGACAGAGCGGCTCGCCCGGGAGATCGCAAGCGGCGCCTAGCACGGCTGGACAGAGGGTCAACCCTGCACCCCCGCCTGTGCTCTGATGTGTGGCGAACCTGGCGC
>JAUVSX010000220.1 GCA_030596915.1 Chloroflexota bacterium
CGGTGATGGAGTGCCTCATCGATCACTATCGCTACACGGGTGACACAGCGTGGGTGCGGCGCATTGCGCCAAACCTCGTCGCGGCGTGCGATATGGTTACGCGCGAGCGCGAGGCAACCAGGTGTCTGGATGAATCGGGCAGGCGGGTGCCCGAGTACGGGCTGATGCCCGCAGGACACCTCGAGGACAACCCCGAGTGGCGGTACTGGTTCTCCGTGGATGCCCCCGCCTACAACGGCATGCGTGGCGTTGCCGATGTGTTGGCCGAGTTCGTCCACCCCGGCGCGGATCGCCTAGCCCGTGACGTGGCGGCCTTCCGCGCGGATATCCGCGCCGCTGCGCGGCGTGCGATGACGGAATCGCCGGTCGTGAGGCTGCTCGATGGAACATACGTGCCCCACATCCCAACCATGGCCGGGCTTCGCGGCCGGGCCTTGGGCTGGATCCGCGAGGCAGCCTACGGCGCGATCCACTTGCTGGAGGCCAACGTGTTCGAGCCTTGCGAGGAAGAGATGACGTGGGTCCTCAAGGATCTGGAGGATAACCTCTTCGTCTCGCGTGCGTTCGGCCGCCCTGTCGACCTGAAGCGGTACTGGTTCAGCCACGGCGGTATCACCATCCAGCCGAACCTCACGGACCAGGCGATCAACTACCTGCGCCGCGGTCAGATCGAGCACGGGCTGCGCGCACTGTTCAACAACTTCGGCGTATCACGCTACCCGGACGTGCGAGTGTTCACCGAGCACCCCGTCGTCGAACTGGGCCACGGGGTGGGGCCGTTCTACAAGACGTCCGACGAGGCGAAGTCCCTCGTCTGGCTGCGGGCCTTCCTGCTCCACGAGGACGGGGAGGCCTTGCACCTGGCGCTCGGAGCGCCCCGGGCGTGGTTCGCCGCGGGCGAGACCTTCGCAGTCAGCCGGATGGCGAGCTTCTTTGGGCCTGTCAGCTACAGGGTCGTCTCGGGGGATGACAGTGTGACGTGGGAAGTCGAGCTCGACGACGACCGAAAGCCGAACGAGCTTCTCCTGCACGTTCGCCTGCCGGATGGGGCGAGGATCAAGGCTGTGACGGTGAACGGTCAACCACACCCTGGATTCGATCCGGAAGCGGAGATCGTGAGGTTCGAGAGCCCGGCGGCGACGCTGTCGGTGCACGTGCAGTATGCCAGCTAGCCCATGAGCGAGACGCGGGGCGAAGGATCCTGACACCAATCGCGGAGGTATTGAGCGATGAGCAAACCTAATGAAAGAGCCGTGCAGCGCCGCTGGGATTGGGACTACCCGATCATCGCGCGGGCCGATGGCATCTACCTGTGGGATACGAACGGCAAGAGGTACATCGATGGCTCTGGGGGCTCGTCCGTTGTGACTTCGGTTGGTCACGGGGTGGTCGAGATCCCGGCTGCCATGCTCGAGCAGGCGGAGGACTACTCCTTCTACCCGGCGCGCGTCTTCTCCAACGCCAGGCTGCTCGAGTTGGCCGATCTCCTCGCGGGAATTGCCCCGGGTGAGCTGCGGGACGACTGCAAGGTATGGATGACGGTCACGGGCAGCGAGTCAACCGACGACGCTGCGCGGCTGGCGCGTCAGTACTGGGTGGAGCGCGGCGAACTGCAGAAACACATCATCATTGGCCGGTGGCAGGCCTTTCACGGGGACAACATCTTCTCCGTGAGTATGTCAGGTCTTACGGTGCGCCGGCGAATGTACACGCCGATGTTCCGCGACATGCCCAAGATCCCGCCGGCCTTCTGCTACCGCTGCTATTTCGAGGGAACCTACCCCGAATGCGGCCTGCGTTGCGCACGGGCACTGGAGGATTCGATCTGTCAGGCTGGGCACGAGAACGTCGCAGCGTTCATTGCGGAACCGATCGTTGGCTCAGCCCTGGCGGCCGCTCCTGCGCCCGATGGGTACTTCCAGATCATCCGCCAAATCTGCGACAAGTACGATGTGCTCTTCATCGCCGACGAGGTTATGACCGCGCTGGGACGCACGGGCAGGATGTGGGGGATTGAGCATTGGGACGTAACCCCAGACATCATCGCTCTGTCCAAGTCGCTAACCTGCGGCTACTTCCCTGTGGCGGCCGTGATCGCCCGAGATGAGATCTGGGAGACACTGCGGCGGGGCGATGGCCACTTCCGGGCCGGTCACACGATGAACGCGAGCGCCGTCGGCATGGCGGCGGCGATTGCTACGATCAGCTACGTCCGGGAGCACGGCCTCGTCGAGAATGCACGCGTCGTCGGAGACTACTTCCTCGAGCAACTGCGGAGTCTGCTCGAGTACTCGACAATCGGTGATGTGCGCGGCAAGGGAATGCTGGTCGGCTTCGAGTTCGTGGCCGACAAGGACTCGAAGGCCCCCTTCGACCCTGCGTTGTCCATTTCTCGTGCGTTCTCAGCCCTGACGTTTGAGCGTGGCCTCGTGACCTATCCGTGCTCCGGCACCGTTCGCGGCGTGGCCGGCGACACGATCCTGATGGCGCCGCCACTGATCACGACGAAGGCGCAGATCGATGAGATCGTGGCTATCCTGCACGATTCGATGGCTGCCTTCGAGGAGCAGGTACTCTAGGGGGAGCGTGAATGAAGCTCTCCGTCGCTGTCCAGACTCCCGAGGTCAATCGAGCCGTACCGGTCGCCCTGCTGGCGGGAACCTTCGAGGAGCGCCTCGGGAAGGCCCGGCGTCTGGGCCTGGATGGGCTAGAGCTGATGGCTGCCGACCCCGCCAGGCTCGACGCCGCGGCGATCCGCGCCGCCTTGGAGCAGGCCGGACTGGAAGCGGCGGCGATCGGCAGTGGGGCCGTCGCGTACTGCACGGGCCTCACCCTTCTCCACGCGGACGGCGACGTGGCGGCCCAGGCGAGCTCACGGCTGGACGACCTGATCGAGTTCGCTGCGCGCGTCGGCGCCCCGCTCGTGACGATCGGCAGCTTCCGCGGCTGGTTGTCCTCTGTGGGCGCAGGCGGTCGCGAGCGGTTGGCGGGCGTCCTGCGCTGCGCCGCGAGACTCGGGCGCGAGCGTGGGGTTCGCCTGGCGCTCGAGCCGCCCAACCGCTACGAGTCGGACATCGTCAACACGGCGGAACAAGGGCTCGCGTTCGTGGCCGAGGTCGACCAGCCCGCGCTGGGTCTATTGCTCGACACCTACCACGTGAATATCGAGGAGCGATCCTGGACGGAGCCTTTCCGGCGGCTGATGTCAGCGGACAAGCTGTGGCACGTCCACCTGGGAGACAACAATCGCCTGCCTCCTGGGCAGGGCCTGATTGACTTTCCCGCAATAGTGGCGACGCTAAGCGAACTCGGGTACACTCGCTTTCTGTCGGCCGAATTGCTGGCCCTGCCAGATCCTGACACAGCGGCTCGACAGACGCTTGAGTACATGCGCTCCATCTTGGAGGTCTGAGTATGCGGCTTAGCTGCCTTCCCGTCTCCTTCTTCGCCGACATCGTCGAGGGGCGGATGAGCGTGCCCGATTGGGCGCGGATGGCGCTGGAAATCGGCCTCGACGGGTTCGACATAAGCATCCTGTTCGTATCCGACCGCTCCGCCGCGCCGGTCGGTGCGCTACGCAGCGAGATTGATCAGATCGGTCTGCCGCTGGTGATGGTCACCAGCTACCCGGACTTCACGCATCCGGATGCGGCTCAGCGCAAGCGGGAGCTGGAGCTGGAGCGTGAGGTCGTGCGCGTCTCGGCCGACCTGGGCGCTCGATACGTGCGCGTCACGGCCGGCCAAGCGCATCCGGGGACTGGCCGCGATGAAGGCATCGCCTGGGCCGTAGAGGGCCTATCTCGGCTCGTCGATGCAACCCAGGGCTCGGGAGTCACACTGGTGTACGAGAACCACGCCAAACCGGGCGCGTGGCGGTACACGGACTTTTCGCAGCCGCCCGACATCTTCCTGGAGATCGTCGAGCGCACGGCGGGAGTTTGTCTGGGGGTCAACTTCGATACCGGCAACGCGGCCTCGTTCGCCGAAGACCCGGTGGCGTTGCTCGAGGCGGTCGGGGGACGCGTTGTGAGTGTGCACGCGGCTGACACTGCTGCCAAGGGCGTGCAGGAAGCTGTACTCCTTGGCACAGGCGTGGCCCCCTTTCCGGCCCTGTTCGCCTCGCTGAAGCGCGCGGGTTGGGATGGGTGGATCTGCATGGAGGAGTACGCCATGATGGGCCGAGAGGGCGTTGAGAAGGCAGCGAGCTTCATTCGCAGCACGTGGCGCGAAGCCTGAAGCTCAGCGATTGGCTGTTGATAAGATGGAGAGAGATAAACACACAATGGCAACTATGGAAGCTCTCAAGGAAGCGATCCGAAGTGAACGCCTGCAGCGGGAAGCGATGCCCGAGACCGGCCTGCTGGCGGCAATCAGAGCGGGCCAAGGCCAGGAGGCCGTCGAGTCCCTGATGTTCTTCACGCCGCCGGGCGAGTTCGAGGCTCGCGTGAGCAGGCTGGTGGCTGAGATCGACAGCGGCTTCGGCGGGTGCGAACAGAATGTGAAGATGCACCACCTGGGCTTCCTCACGGATCTTGTGCTGGCGCTGCGCTCATTCTTGCCGCGCTGGAACCTGCAGAACGAGGCTCGCCACGGGGGGGCGGCGCTGGGGGATGCCCGTCTGGACAGTGTCGCGAGCGCAGGGGAGGCTCTGGTTCGAGGGCTCGAGGCCGCCGCGCCGGAGATCGCAGCGCGCCTGCTGGCACGCTGGCAGGCCGTTGCTGCGGCACGGTTCGCAGCCGAGACGGCCGCCGATCCTGATACTGAGGCAGCGGATCTCGTCGGAACGTCGCTCGCGGAGTACCTGTCCAACGTATCGGCCGCAGTCTCCGCAAGCAACCTGCGCCGGATCGCGGATATGCGCGACGCCGGTCAGACGCTCACCGAGATCAGCAACGACAATGCGGCCTTCCTCCAGTACGCGCTCTTTCTGGGCGCCTCGTTCGCGACGACGAACCCACCGCTCGTCGATCGTGCGTGGCTGGCCGACCGCGCGCGCTGGGACCCGGTCGCCGACGCCATCATCGCCGAGAACCATGATGCCACTCCGGACGAGCTGGCCCGCCTGATGACAATCGAGGTGGTGTTGGCCAATATGCGACTCCTGCGTCCTATCTTCCTGCTCACGAGCGGCGGGATGGGGTGTGTCTGCCTGCAGGTCAACCCGCACAACCACGCCGACGCGGAGGCGATGACCTCCGATGCCACGTTCTTCTACGCGAGGCTGCGCGACAAGCTTGGCGGCGGGGTTCCCAATGTTGTGTTCAAGCTTCCAGGGACCAACGCGGGACTGACGACCTGCCGCGAACTCACTGGCCGGGGCATCGGGGTCACAATCACCGTCAACTTCGGGCTCTTCCAGCACACCCCCTTCGCCGAGGCGATGCGGGATGGCCAGGCAATCTTCTCGTGTCTAGTCGAGATGACTGGACGTCTGGCCTATCCCGTGCGGGATGAGCTGTTGGAAAGGCTGGACGAACTGGCCGAGTATGGCATCACTGAGGCCCTCGCGCGGGAGGGAGCCGCGTGGGCCGGGACTGCTGCCATCAAGCGTGTGTACGCGCTGCTGAAGGAGAAGGGGTATTCCCTGCGACGCTTCAAGCCGTTGATCGCCTCGCACCGCATCTATGAGGGCCACGGGTACGATGGGCTACCCAGCGCGTTCCCCGATATGACCGAGATTCTCGGCGCGACCATCCTGAGTGTGTTCCCCAACGTTCGGCGGGCATTCGACGCGACACCCCGATTGGCACTGGATCCGATGGGGATTGAGGAGGCCGTGCCCGAGCCGGCACTCGATGTGTTGGCTCACAGCGAGATCTTCAGGCAAGCCTACTATGTAGC
>JAUVSX010000045.1 GCA_030596915.1 Chloroflexota bacterium
GCTCTCGCCATCTGCTCTGAGCGCCACCTCATTGAAGAAGCCACCAACTACATCCACTACTACAACAACTTCCGCGAACACTCATCGCTCGACGATCAGACCCCGTTCGCCTATCTCAGACGCCAGCCGCCCGAGCTCGATGTCAGCTTGCGCTTCGTCCAGCCCCTCATCCTCGACGATGTCTCTGTTGCCCTCGGCCCCTGGAGTGGATACAATGTCCTGGCTCAGCACCATCATGGTAGCGCGGCCTCCGCGTCGCTCACGAAGACGCGGCGTGGGACCATCCACCAGTCGGCGATTGTCCGGAATCGATCGGATGGGTGCAGCAGCGAGCCAATCTGTACGTTGTGGATGCGTTCGTCCACCGCATAGGTGTAGACCGGGATGTGCAGCAGGAGCGCGGGCACCTCGGTGGCGAATAGGCCCTGGAACTCGTGATACAGGTCTCGCCGCGTGTCGGTGCCAGGGCCAACGACGACGCGCGCTTGCTCGATGACCTCGCTTATCCGCCGGTGGGCGAGACCCGTGTAGTTCTGGCCACTCTCAACCTGCGTCTCGTGCCAGAATGGGTACGGGTCCGGGTCCCCTGGCACCGCGATCGATACCAGGATCGCTTCGAAGTCGCGCGCCTCGAGGGCCTCCCGGACCTCCGGGGCGGCCGCCGTGCGGATGGTAACCGTCACGCCAATTGCAGCCCACTGCTCGACTAGCATCTCTGCCACTGCTTGGCGCTCCGGCTCGCTCGACGTGAGTAGCGAGAACTCCAGGCGCTTCCCGCCCTTGCGACGCCAATCGTCCACAATCTCCCTGCGTTCCCACCCAGCGTCGTCCAGGAGGTCCTCGGCCTTCTCCGGATCGTACTCGTAGCGCGGTGCCTCGCTATCGTAGGCCCAGGTGTTGGGTAGCACGGGGCTGTGGGAAAGCACGGCCTGGCCGTCCAGCACCTCGTCGATGATGCGCTGTCGGTCCACGGCGTACAGAAGTGCCTGTCGCACGGCGCGGTCTTGCGCGAACCCCAGCTCGGACCGTCTCAGGTTGAGCAGCACGCTGGTGTACTCCGCCGTCTGGGCAGACAGCAGGTTGAGCGTCGGGAAGCCCTTCGCCTGGTCAAGAGAGCCGATGGGGACGTGTCCGATACCATCGATCTCCTGCGCCTGGTACGCCTTCAACGCCTTCTGGTCGTTCGGGTAGAAACGGAACTGAATCCGGTCCAACATCGGGCGCGAACCGTGGTAACGGCGGAACTTGTGAAGGACGACTGACTGGACTGTGCCGTCTTCCGCGACGTCGATCTGCTCAAGTTCGAAGGGGCCACTGCCGATAGGATCATGGTTGAAACTGGACCCAAACAGGTCAGCGGCCGTGATGCCCTCCAGCACGTGTGCTGGCAAGATGCCGACCGTCGTGTAGTCGAGGAATGGTGCGAATGGCTCGATGAGTGTGAAGCTCACCGTGCGGCGGTCTACCCTGCCCACGGTGACGGTTCGCCATAGGGTCGACCCTAGCGCTGGGGGCCCGGGGAAGTCGGGGTCCTGAAGAAGACGGATGGTGAAGATCACGTCATCTGCCGTGACCGGGGTGCCATCGTGCCAGTAGGCATTCGACCGAAGAGTGAACGTGTACGTCACGACGTTGCTGGCGCCGACCGACAGTTCCCACCGGCTGGCCAGGTCAGGCTCGACCTCCCCGCGCTCGTCAAAGCGGGTGAGACCACTGAACATCAGAGAGCTGATGTCGCGATCGACCTCGTTGTACCCGCTCAACAGGGGGTTGAAGTAGCGGGGACTGCCCACAAGGCCTTCCACATAGGTGCCGCCCGGTCCGGGCCGCAGCACCGTTGTGTAATTGGCGCCAAGGTACGCCAGCAACACAGCAACGAGGGCGAATCCTGCGACGATCAGCAGGATCTGCCAGCGGATGTGGCGGGTCACGTTCGGCCGAGCCTCACGTTCATCACCGGTGTGTCAAGCGTATCAGGGGGTGAACAAACACGCTCGCTGGCAGGCGTGCCTTCCCGTCCAAGGTGTGAACTTGGCTAACCAGTGACGACCACGTTCATGATGGTTATGGTGAAGAAGGCGATCGAAAGGCCAACCGTCATATTGAAGATCGTGCGTTCCACCCCGCGCCGAGTCCTGTAGACGGACGTGTCGCCGCCTCCGAACATGCCTCCCACGGAACTGCCACTTCTCACCTGCAAGAGGATGATGGCAACCAGGGCGACGCTAACGATTATCTGCGCGACATTCAGATAGACTCGCATGTGAGCACATCCTTTTCGATCGGCAAAGATTATAGCACGCTAGAGCCGCCCGCGCAAGGACGGCATACCCGCGGGGCGCGCTCCACTGTGGGGGCGATCATCCATCGCTCCGCGTGCAGGGCTGGCGAGATAGCGGCAGTCTCTGCGCGGCGGTAGTCTGGGCCTCCTGCGCCCCAAGGTGTCAACTATCACTGGGGAGCTCCAGCGCTTGGCCAATACTGCCTACGTGCATCTCAGGGACTGGGAGACGAAGGGTAGACGCCTGGCGGGGAACCACCGGGCCGCACTGGGCGCGGGCGCCAAGAACCTGGAATGCGTCTGTGCCCGCAGGGCGGAGACTATGCTGTGGCTGTTTCACGCGGCAGAAGATGAGCTGCTGAAGAGGGCCTTTGGGGCTGAAGGGGGCACCAGGACGCGGAGCCCCTTGGGCACTACCGACACGTCCACAGGTGTTGTCCCGAGGGGATCGCCGTCGACTTGGACGGCCGTCACCGGCTCGGTCTCCACCTGGATGTGGCGCGCCTGCCTGTGCACAATCCGCGGGTCGTCGAGGTAACGCCTGCTCAGCATTCTCACCAGGTGTCGCGTCGCATATCGTAGCCCTAACCCCTTGAAGACGAAGACATCGAGTAGGCCATCGTCGATCCGGGCCTCACGGATGAGGTGGAGCTTCCCGCCATATTGCTGGATGTTGCTTATCAGCACAAGCAGCGATCGTCCTCTAACGATACTGCCATCCAGCCTGACCCTGGTCCGGACGCCCGGGAAGTCACGCGCCACGATCACCGTTGCGAGCGCGTAGGGCAGGATCCCGAGCCGTTTCGTTCGCCGGGGCCGCGGTTCCATGCTTGCGGTTACCTCGGCGTCCAAGCCGATGCCTGCCGCACAGAGGAAGTGGCGGTCGCCCACCACTCCGACGTCGACACTGCGCAGGCTGCTCTGAATCAGGCCCTCGACTGCATCACGTAGGCGGAGCGGGTTGGAGAGCGTGTACGTCGGGACCCCCAACTGCTTGGCCCACATGTTGCCGGTACCGACCGGTAGTACACCCAGCGCCGTCTGGGTGCCAACGAGGCCATTGACGGCCTCGTTGACGGTGCCGTCGCCACCAGCGACGATGGCGGCATCGCAACCACTCAGGGCCGCTGCCCGCGCCAGGCGCACGCCGTCACCGGGGCGATCGGTGGCCCTGAGTTCGACAGACCACCCGTGGCGCTCCATGGCGGCGATAATACGGGGCAACGAGCCACGGATGTCACGTGGACCCGCCGTCGGGTTGTAGATCAGGTGGACTCTCATGGTCCGTGGCATTATAGCACCTGACCTGTCACGGGCAATTGCTTGCGGCCCCCTTCGTTACGGAGTACAATTCCGTGTCAAGGCCTGGCCCCGGGGCGCGGAGCTGGTCAAACGTGTCCGGCCTGCAGTCACTCTCCGCGCGATTTCGCCAGGGGCTCGATTTCTGTCCAGTGAGGTTGGTGTCGGATGGAAGATGTGGTTCTGAATGGCCGGTATCGTCTCCTGGAGCTTGTCGGGTCCGGGGGAATGGCAGTCGTCTATCGGGCGCTTGACACGGTCCTGCACCGGGAGGTGGCGGTCAAGGTCCTGCGGGAAGCGTATGCCAGCGATCCGGCGTTCCTGGCTCGGTTCGGGCGCGAGGCGCAGGCTGCGGCCAATCTTCAACATCCCAACATCGTCACAGTCTACGACGTGGGACAGGATGGCGATCGACACTACATCGTGATGGAGTACGTCGACGGACAGGATCTGAAGACCTTGATCCGCCAGAGAGGGCAACTAGGTGTGAGTGAAGCCCTCGACATCGCCATTCAGATCAGTTCCGGAGCAGGGCACGCTCACCGCATGGGTCTTGTTCACTGCGACATCAAACCGCAGAACGTACTTGTGAATGAAGACGGCTGGGCGAAGGTGGCGGACTTCGGGATCTCGCGAGCGCTGTCCGAGCTGGGTCTCACTGAATCCGAAACCGTGTGGGGGAGCCCGGTCTACTTCTCGCCGGAGCAAGCTGCCGGCGAACCGCCGTCGCCATCTTCGGATGTGTATAGCATCGGCATAGTGCTGTACGAGATGCTCGCAGGCTCGCCGCCGTTCCAGGCCGCCAGGGCTGCGGCACTGGCGCTTATGCACCTGCGCGAGGAGCCGCCACCCCTGGCGCCGCTCAACCGCCAGGTGCCCCCTCAACTGGAGTGGATCATCCGCAAGGTCCTTTCCAAGGAGCCTGCTGCACGGTACCGGGCTGGGGATCAACTGGCGTACGTGCTGGACGACTACCGGGCGGGCAGCGTACAGCAAACAGGTGTGCAGTTTCCCGACGAGACTCTGGGCGAGCCATCGTCTCTGCCAGTCGAGGCTGGCTTTCGCCAGCCAGGGGCGGATGCATTGGGCGAAACGCCGGGTGTCGCCGACCGGCTCACGACGATCCTGGCCGTCATCGCCTTCGTTGCCGTCATTGGATTGGTCCCGCTCTGGGTGCTTGTCTACCGTGCATACTCAGCCTCGCCGTCGGAGCCTCCGTCGCCAACCACTGGCATTCTTCCCACGCAGGCGCCGCCGGCAGATATCGTCTCGCTTCCCGACGTGGTCGGGAAGTCAACTGACGACGCAATTGCGACCCTGCATTCCGTCGGGCTTCGCTACGTTGTGGAGGAGCGCGACGAGCCAGATGCTCGGGGGGGTACAGTACTCCAACAGAGGCCGCCAGCGAACCAGCGAGTGCCCGCCGACTCGGAGGTGCTGCTGCTGGTCAGCAGCCAAGGTCGGGAGCTTACGATGCCCCACGTGGTGAGCTACCCACTTGATCCGGTACGCGCAGGGCTCGAATCCGATGGCCTGCTAGTGAACGCGGAGCACGTGTGGAGTGGAGAGCCGGCCGGGCAGATCATCGGCCAACAACCCGCGGGAGGGGAGCGTGTTCAGGCTGGCGATCCGGTGAGTCTGACGGTGAGCGGCGGCACCGACGTGCCCATCCGGCTCGGGGCCCTCTTCGCGGATCTGTTCACGCTTGAGCATGCGCGGCTGGCTCAAGCCGTCTACCGCCCTGGCGATGATATCGCGCTCACTCTGCGCTGGCTGCCGCACAGCGAGACGGCCAGTCGCTACGCGGTGTTCATACATCTGATCGGTCCGAGCGGGAGCCTGGTCGCCCAGCGAGACGAGGAGCCGGGCCAACCGACTTCGGCTTGGGTGCCCGATCGGATCTTCGATAGTCAGCACGTCCTTGCGATTCCTAAGGACGTACCGGTTGGTGTCCACCAGTTGCGCGTCGGGATGTATCCGTCAGGTCAACCTGGTGCGCGGTTGCCAGTAACGGACCCAGGGCTGACAACGGCGGAGTCGAACAGCGTGGTCATCGTCGATATCGAGATCCGCAGGTAGGGTGGCGGGCTAGCGGTTTTCTGGTATAATTGCTGATGAAGTGGAGACTGCGTGACTGGCTTGGCGCCCGGTCACCGATCGATTGGAGGGCGGTTCTGTGGGCAAGAGTCCCAGGGGTAGCTCCCTGATATACCTGATTATTCTGATAGCTGTTGTCTTCCTGGTGTACAGTTTCTACTCCCAACAGCGTGAGCAGATGCCGCGGACCTCGCTCACACAGGTCGCGGAGTGGGTGAAAGAGGGAGAGATCTCGAGCATCCGTGTCGAAGGAGATAGCCTCCTGATCGGACTGAGGGACGGGGGCGAAAACGTGTCGCAGAAGGGACCTGAGTCCACGGCCGTCGAGCAACTGCGACTTCTGGGTGTGACTGAGGAACAGTTCGCAGACATTGACCTCGAGGTTGTGCAGCCGCCGAACTGGGCGGCGCTGTTGAGCGCTGGAGGGTCGATCATCCTCGTGGTCGCGATGCTGGTCGGCGGCTATCTGATGCTGCGCCAGTTCCAGGGGGCGAACAACCAGGCAATGGCCTTTGGCAAGAGCCGCGCCCGGATGTACACCGCAGACCAGCCGTCGGTGACGTTCGATGACGTGGCCGGGGTGGACGAGGCCAAGGCCGAGCTCTACGAGGTCGTGGAGTTCCTGAAGGAGCCGGAGAAGTTCATCCAGCTCGGCGCGCGGATTCCCAAGGGGGTTCTGTTGGTGGGCGCCCCAGGAACCGGAAAGACGCTGCTGGCCAAGGCGGTCAGCGGCGAGGCTGGAGTTCCCTTCTTCTCGATCTCAGGGTCTGAGTTTGTGGAGATGTTCGTGGGCGTAGGCGCCTCGCGTGTGCGTGACCTTTTCGAGCAGGCCAAGCGGCACAGCCCGTGCATCGTCTTCTTGGACGAGATCGATGCCGTTGGCCGGCATCGAGGGGCGGGGCTTGGCGGCTCCCACGATGAGCGCGAGCAAACGCTGAACCAGATTCTTGTGGAGATGGACGGTTTCGACACCGACACCAACGTAATCATCGTCGCGGCGACGAACCGGCCTGACATCCTGGACCCTGCGCTGCTACGCCCTGGTCGCTTTGATCGTCGGGTCGTTCTGGACCGGCCCGATATGAAGGGGCGCGAAGAGATCCTGGCAGTCCACGTGCGCGGCAAGCCGCTGGCGGAAGACATCGAACTCAAGATCTTGGCGAAGTCGACACCCGGTTTCGTGGGCGCAGACATTGAGAACATGGTCAACGAGGCCGCGATTTTGGCTGCGCGGCGCAATAGGCAGGCCATCTGGATGGATGACTTCCAGGAGGCTATTGAGCGTGTGCTCGCCGGCCCGGAACGGAAGAGCCGGATCATATCGGACGAGGAGAAGCGGATCATTGCCCATCACGAGGCGGGGCATGCGCTCGTCGCGCACGTTCTGCCCCAATGCGATCCCGTACACAAGGTTTCGATTGTGTCGAGAGGAATGGCTGCGGGCTATACTATCGCGCTGCCCGAGAATGATCGTCGCCTCCTGTCCAAGGGCAAGTTCATGGACGACCTGGCATTCACATTGGGTGGGCGAGTGGCAGAAGAAATGGTCTTCGGGGATATTACGACGGGTGCGGCCAACGACCTCGAGAGGGTGAGTGAGGTGGCTCGTGCTATGGTCACGCGCTACGGTATGAGCGAGAAGCTTGGCCCGATGACTTTCGGTCAGAAGCAGGAACTCGTCTTTCTTGGCAAGGAGATCGGCGAACAGCGGGACTACAGTGAGGCCGTGGCTCAGGAGATCGATGGCGAAGTCCGGAGAATCGTCAAGGAAGCGCACCAGAGGGCCAGAGACGTGCTGGAGAGCCATCAAGAACAGCTATATCGGATCGCAAGCTACCTGATGGACATTGAGACGCTAGGTGCCGACGACTTCGTGGCCGTGTTCGAGGGACGCGAGCCAGCGGTTGTCGAGGGGCCGTCGCCACCTGTCTCCGGCTCGCAGTCCACACCAGCGCGTCCGGACCCTGAGCGCCGGAATCCAGCGCTGGATATGCCTCCTGCACCGGCCCCCGCGTAGATGCGCCGGCCGAACGAGAGTATGCCCGCAGGCGGGGCTCAGACGAGTTCCGCCTGTTTCATTGCGGCGAGGGCGGGCGCTGTGCGACGCCCGGTACCGATCGCCGCCGGTCAAGCCCCTGACAATGCTCGCGAATGAAGGGTTGCGGGGCCCGCGTGGTTCGGCCAGGTGCAGCGGTCTGTAGGCGTACTGCACAACGGTGCGATGCGGGCGGGAGCCGGACCTGCGCGGGCAGCCCTGTCGTCTACGCAGGGCGTGACATGTACAGCTCTCCCGCACGGAAGCCCCGCTTCCGGTAGTATAGCCGAGTTCCTGTAGCGGCGATCACTGCAATTCGGCCGTAGCCCCGTTGCCGCGCGGTTCGCTGCGCCAGGTGCAGAAGGCGAGTGCCGAGACCCGCATGCTGTGCGGCCCCAGGCTGCCGCGTGCCAAGGCCGAGCGCGTACCCGTAGACGTGCAGCTCACGCACGACAGCGCAGCCCGCCAGTTCGGCGAGGGGCGGCGCCGCGTGCGGCAGGGACAGGCGAACGAACCCCGCAAGTTTGTCATCAGGCGTGGCGGCGCTGAGGAAGACTTCCTCCGTTGCGTCAGTCGAATAGCCGACCCGATCGAGGTGGAGAGCATCGACATCGACCGCGCTGCCGCGTACCTCGCGGCAGCGGATGCAACGGCACGCCAGGCCGTCCTCAGCCATCCTGGCCTGGACGATCTGACGCAGGTTGGACCTCTTCACCCCAGCCACGATATTGGGGGCTGGTATGTCGCGCATCAGCCGGTTGACGCGGCAATATGGCGGGATGAGCGTCTTGCAGGTGGCTATGAGCGAGACAAGCGTCTCTTCATCGTACGGATGGTAGTCCCCACGCTGCCAGTGTTCCACGAGCTCGGTGGCGGGCAGCAATGCCGTTGGGTAGATCTTCAGCTCATCTGGGCGCAAGGCCGGGTCGGACCACAGCCTGCCGAAGTCCGCCCTGTCAGTGTCTGGGGTGGCGCCCAGGAGGTTGGGCATCCAGTGCAGGACGGTCTTGAAGCCTGCAAGCCGGAGTAGCCGCATCGCACGGCGCGTGTCCGCGACGGTGTGGCCACGCCGGTTGAGGGCGAGGATTCTGTCGTCGAGGCTTTGCACACCCATCTGAACCTTGGTGACGCCAAGCCAGCGCAATCGGCGTACTTCTTCAGTAGTGACGAGGTCCGGTCGGGTCTCGACGACCAGCCCTACGTTGCGGTGTGACGCCGTCTGATTGAGCTGCTGGGCCTCCTCCAGCGTCGCTGCGTCGCTACCGTTCAGCGCGTCGAGGCATCGGCGGACAAACCACTCCTGGTAGTCCTCGGGGTAGCAGGACCACGAGCCGCCCAAGATAAAAAGCTCCACCTTGTCCACCTGGTGCCCGAGTTCCGACATGACGGCAACCCGCCCAGCGGTCTGTCCATACGGGTCGAAGCTGTAGCTGGCAGCCCGCATCGCGCCGGGTTCGTCTGGCAGATAGCTCTTCGGCATACCGTCCACCCCCGGGCAGAAGATGCAGGCGCCTGGGCACGGATAGGGCTTGGTGAGCACCGACACCGGCGCAACCCCGGAGGCTGTCCGGGTAGGTTTCACCCTCAAGCGACGCATCACCTCCGCGTTAACGGGCGTACCGTCTCGCGCGCAAAGCTGGCGGTAGGCGCGCAGTAGATGGCTCTTGGGAAGGATCTGGCCACCCGGCAGAGGATGCTGGCGCAGGAGCTTCGCAAGCTCGGTCGGAGCAAGGTTGGGGGGACTCGTGACCTTGTCCAGAATGGTGCGAATCAGCGTCCCGTCTCGGTCGAGGTTGTAGAGCGTCGGGCGTCCCGCTCGCGTCCCAGTGCTAGCTTGCTTGCTCACGGTAGGGAATCGGAACTGGGGTGCGAGATGGTCTGCGGTCAGAATGTCCTGTCATTTGCTTCGAACCCTCGAAGAGGCGCGCGGGATCGGTTTCGGCATCGTCCTTCGCCGGTCGGCGTGGCTGCGACAAGGGTGGCATAGTTCGGCGGTGTCGCTCGGTTGCCGGCCGGAACCCGGGAGACTACAATCCGGTCGTGGACGCGAATACCGCTGACAGACTACTTGCATTGAATCGCACCTTCTATGCATCCTTCGCCAGAGCTTTCTCCGACAGTCGCGCCGAGTCTGACCCCGCTATCACGTGCATTCTACCCTACGTCCCGCCGGCGGCAAGGGTTCTCGATGTGGGATGTGGCAATGGGCGCGTGGCCCTGCTCCTCGATCGAGAGCGGCCCGGGTCCGAGTACGTGGGTCTGGACGTGGTGCCCGAGCTAGTCGAGATGGCGCGCGAGAGCACTCGCCATACGAGGCGGATCAGCGTGGAGTTCGTGATGGGGGACATTGCGTGTCCCGGATGGACCGAATCGGTGCGCGATGACGGGTTCGACACTGTTGTCGCCCTCGCGGTCCTGCACCACATTCCTGGACAGGATCGCAGGATAGCGGCTCTTAGGGAGATTGCCGCCGCGCTGAGACCATCTGGCCGGGCGATCATCTCGACCTGGCAGTTTCTCGACAGTGCCCGGTTGCGCCGCAAGCTCGTGCCGTGGGATGAGCTGGAACTCGGCGCGCATCAGCTCGACCCAGGTGACTATCTGCTCGACTGGAAGCGCGGGGGTCGGGGCCTGCGCTACTGCCATCTGATTGGCGCGGATGAGGTGCGCACGCTAGCGAGAGAGTGCGGCCTATCGATCGTCCATACCTTTCGCGCTGGTGGGCGGGAGGGAAACCTGAGTCTCTTCGCTGTCCTTGGCCCACGACCCTGACAGGATGTGACGCTGATAGGGGTGGGCTGCCTACGGTGCTACACTTGCGGCATAGCAGGTGCGAGAGCGGCTGTAGAGTTGCCTTGGCACCCATGCTACTACTGCCCGGCCCGCCCCCAGCGCTTCCGCGATGGTCGGGCGGTCAGCCCATTCAGCAGTCTGTCTCCGGTCTGAATGGGTCGTCTGATGAGGCGTACCCGCGGCGGGACCCATCCCTGCCGTGCGCGGCGCTCAACCAGTCGCGCGCGGGGCCACGAAAACAAGCGCCCAACCCGCTCCAGCAAGGAAGCAGTCGTCACCGTAGGCGTCCGAGAACAGTTGGCGCGCGAAAGCACCGGTGCAATGGCACGGTGCGAGCTGCTGCACGCCCAGACCTCTGAAGTCCGAGATGATGGCTTCGATCTGAGCGTCACTTGCGCCGCCAAGATGGAAGCCACCGAGCACGAGGGCAACCTGGCCTTCGCCTGGCCCAACCGCCCGCGCGACCATCCTGACAATGCCGGGGTGGGCGCAGCCCGTGATGACGACCAGCCCCTCGGCCGTATCGACCACAAGCGCCTGCTCGACAATGGCAGAACCGATCTCTCCGGTCGTGCGCACGCCGGGCAGAATCTCGACTGGCTCGGAGACCTCAATCAGCTTTGTTCGGGTCTTGAGGCGATTCTTGAAGCTAGCCGGAAACGCCGCTGGCACATAGACGGCCGGCTTGATGCCGGTGTCAAGCAGCGTGGCCAGTCCGTCGACGTGGTCGCCGTGAATGTGCGACAGTACAATCACGTCAATTGCGGTCGGATCGACGCCGAGTTTGGCCATGTTGCGCAGCAGCAGGACGCCGTCGCCCCCGGTATCGAACAGCACGGTTTCGGAGGGGGTCTCAACAAGGCAGGCAAAGCCCCATGCCGTCTCCAGGCGTGGCAGGTAGGCGTTGTTATCGTACACGACCGTGATGGTGATCTGCCCACGCGGGGTCTCCGTCGCGTTGGCCGTGGGGGCGGCGGGCGGCTCTGTTGGCGGCGGTGTCGGACGAGGCTCGGGTGCGGGCGTGGGCCGGCTCGTAGGAGTGGATGGCGAGGTGGTCGGCAGGGCGCGCTCTGGAGACGCCGTGCCCCGA
>JAUVSX010000504.1 GCA_030596915.1 Chloroflexota bacterium
CGGTCAGCGCCAGCCCCTCGCCCACACCGTCTCCCACACCAGCCGGGGAAGCCGATCCTGAGACTGCTGCCGGACGAGGGTCGGATCAAGACCCGTTCCTGATTCTGCGCGAGGTCTGGGACCTTGTGCAGCGGGACTTCTATGGCGAGCTGCCCGACCTCCGGACTGTTAATTACGCGGCCATTCGCGGCCTGCTGGATAGCCTCGGGGACGAGAACACGATCTTCATTGAACCTCCCTCCGCTGCCATCATCGACGAAGATGCCACCGGGGAATTCGAAGGAATCGGCGCATTCGTCGGCCTGGACGATGAGGGCAAGCTTGAGATCGTCAGGCCCTTTGCCAACGGGCCGGCAGGCGTGGCTGGGCTACTGGCAGGCGATCGCGTTCTTGAGGTCGACGGCACGCTGCTGGCGGGGAAGACGCTCTACGAGGCGATCAATCTCATCAGGGGCCCCGCCGGCACCGACGTGATACTGCTGATCGAGCGCACCGGAGTTCGAGCACCGTTCGAGGCCATCGTCACGAGGGCGCGCATTGAGATACCAACGATCACCATCCAATTGACAGAAGAGGGCATCGGCTACATCCGCCTGCACACGTTCAATGCCGCAGCCAGCGAGGCGCTTGAGGACGGACTGGCTGAGCTGCTCCAGGGCGAATTGAATGGCGTCGTCCTCGATCTGCGCCAGAACCCCGGAGGCTGGCTCGACCAGGCGATTGAGGTGGCTGATCTCTTCCTTGCCGAGGGCGTAATCGTGGAGGAACGGTGGAGCGATGGCAGCGAGGAGGTCTTCGAGTCTCAACGCGGGGATATCGGCGAGCGCGTGCCCCTCGTCGTCCTCGTCGATAGGGGCAGTGCCAGTGCCTCGGAGATCGTCGCAGGCGCGCTCCAAGACCACGGGCGGGCGGTGTTGATCGGCGAGCAGACCTACGGCAAGGGTTCAGTCCAGCGGCCGTATTCTCTCAGTGACGGGTCAGAACTTCGTGTCACCATCGCAGTGTGGATCACGCCCAACGGCCGAGCCAGGCACGGGCACGGCCTTGCTCCCGACATCCAAGTGCCCTGGCCCGAAGAGACGTCTGACCCGCTGATCGATCCGCAGTTGGATCGAGCCATCGAGTACCTCCTAACTGGTGAATGATGCCCGGCGCCAAGGTTGTGGCTACCAACCGCAAAGCCGCTCGTGACTATCACCTCGAGGATCGGCACGAGGCGGGCCTCGTGCTCGCGGGCAGCGAGATCAAGCCCATCAGAGCCGGCCGGGTCAATCTCTCCGACGGCTACGTTCAACCGCGCGATGGCGAGCTGTGGCTTGTCGGCGTCCACATAGCGCCCTACCAGCCAGCGGGCAGGTTCGGCCACGAGCCCACGCGTGTGCGAAAGCTGCTGTTGCACCGCAAGGAGATCGATCGCCTCACCGCGCGGGTGCAGGAACGGGGATACACCATCGTCCCCACACGCCTCTTCCTGAAGGGTGGCCTTGCCAAGGTCGAGATCGCCCTGGCGCGTGGGAAGCGCAAGTACGACAAGCGCCAGCAGATCGCCAAGCGCGACGCTGACCGTGACATCGCGCGCGCCCTGAAGGAGCGGGGCCAGCGGCGACGGTAGCGGCCTGCTCAGAGCCCCCCACTCTGCTGTCCTGTCCACCAGTCCCTTTGCCCAGCGGCCGAGAGCGTGAGCCCTGGTGTCTGCGGCAGCTTTGACATCCTGAGCGCTTGGGCTATAATGCCGCTTCACCTATGGGCGAGGAGACGCGAAGGAGTCAGGCTATGACGGAAGAAGCATCACCGGGCACCCCACCCCTCACGATCGCTGACTTGCGACCGAAGATGTGCCTGGAGGGAACGGTCGTCGAGATCGGATTGCACGGAGCCATCGTCGACATCGGGGTTGAGCGGCATGGGCTGGTGCACATATCGCAGCTCGCAGCTACCAGGGTCAACCGTGTGAGCGACGTGGTAAGCCTCGGAGATAGCGTAACAGTGTGGGTCACGAGTGCTCGCCCCGACACAGGCCGCATTGCATTGACGATGGTCGAACCACCAGCCGTCGAATGGACGGAATTGGGCGAGGGGCAAGTCCGGAATGGCGTCATCACGAGACTTGAGTCCTACGGGGCATTCGTAGATATCGGGGCCGAGCGACCGGGTCTCGTGCACGTCAGGGAGATGTCCTCAGGCTACGTGCGGCACCCGTCGGAGGTAGTAGGCATCGGCGACGAGGTGGCGGTCCGCATCATCAAGTATGATCGCAAGCGGCGACGGATTGACCTCTCGATGCTCGGTGTCGAGTTCGTAGAGCTCGACGAGGATGAGCTCGACGAGGAGGAGCCTCAGATGACCGCTATGGAGCTCGCTATGCAGCGTGCTCGCACCAGCGAGCCTCCGCCCCGACCCCGGGACAGCCGGCGCCAAACAGCCGATTGGTCCGAGCGAGAGGAGATTCTGGAGCAAACGCTCCGGCGTCACACCAGGGACTAGGCCCAGGAGCTGGGTAGGCCCAGGGGCTGGGGGACCCTGGCCCTCGCCGACCCCCCCAGTTCAAGCTTCAACGGCGAGGCGCGCTGCGCGCAGGTTGGCTTCCGGTACGACGATCGGCGTCACGCAGCCCGTCCCCAGTATCAAACCTCTACCGCCGGTTGCACGGATAGCACTGGCAGCCCTTTCCCGAATTTGGTCGGGCGTTCCCCGTACCAGATCGTTCCACCTCTGGAGACCCCCGCATACGGCACCACCGAACCGCTGCCGCGCTACGGCAAGTGACGGCCACGTCTCCTGGTCGTGCCAGTTCATCACGTGAACCGGGTAGTCCGCCACG
>JAUVSX010000518.1 GCA_030596915.1 Chloroflexota bacterium
CCTTGAACTGGTCGTACGAGACACCATACTCGTCGCCCTCGAAGGTGCCGGCCCAGATATGATAGGAATTCGTCCGGTCCTCGGGGACGTGCTGCTGACCAATCCACTCCACATCGAGTACCAGGTCGCTATAGATCTGTGCGTTGGCGGTACCGCTCTCCACATACCCCCGGGCACGTTTCAGCTGGACCAGGCCGACGGCTGAGACCAACTCATTGAGGCGGTAGTTCCAGACCAGCCTCGGAAATGTGGACAGTTGTCGATGGCCAGCGGCATCCCACAGGTTGTCCTCGAACCGCTCGTACATCGTCGTCGCCATGCCCGCGTCGCCCAGGCCAAGCTGCTTCGACATCTGGAAGCTGAACTCCGCCATGTGTCCGAGCGTGCCCGTCAGTCGCCCTTTGTACTCGGCGTAGAGGCCGTGCGCGTTGTCCTCAATGACGACAAGCCCGTGCTCCTCGGCAATCTCCATGATAGGGTCCATATCGGCGGGCAGGCCCCACAGGTGGGTACAGATGATCGCCTTCGTCCGCTCGGTGATGCGCTCACGCACACTCTCGGGGTCGATGCAGTGGGTGTCGCGCCGCACGTCGGCGAAAACGGGGACCGCGTTGTGATACATGACGGCCGCGGAGCCAAACTGCACCATCGAATCGCAGATCACCTCGTCACCGGCCCCAGCGCCGGCTGCGAACACGGCGCTATGAAGGGCAGACATGCCGGAGTTGACGGCGTAGGCGCGCTTGACGCCCATCTCCTCTGCGAAAGCTGCCTCGAAATCGCGCCCGGCCTGCCCGCCGATCGCGGACAGGTCGCCGCTATCAAGCACGCGCTTGAGGGCCGCCAGATCTTCATGGTCAAAGACACGGACTGTCATCGATCATCTCCTTTGCTGACGGTAGTGTACAAGATAGCCAGCGCCTGGACAATCAGCCGGCGCCAGGTACCGTCAGCGGCCCGCCGCCCTGCCCAGGATCAGGTCCATGGCCTGGGCGGTCGCGGTGAGCGTGCTCTCGGGCCAATGGTGGCGCGGCCCGATCTCTGCGATGCACCACCCGTCGTAGCCCACGTCTCGGAGCGCCTCCAGGACCGCCGGATAGTCCACGTCGCCGGTCAGGAGCTCGACGAAGCCATCAAGCGTGCCCACGCTGATGCGGTAGTCTTTGAAGTGCACCTTCTTGATGCGCGGCCCCAGCACGCGGATCCAGTGCTCAGGATAACCGGTCCGCAGGACGTTGCCCACGTCAAAGAAGCACTGAACGTACGGATGGCCGACCCGGTCGATGAAGTCGCGCATCTCGATGGGACTGCTCAGCAACCGGTTCCAGACATTCTCTACGCCGATGGTGACACCGTACTGCTCCCCGACCGGACCCAGTTCTCTCATGGCCCCCAGAGCGCGGTCGTAGGCAGCACCGTATCCCACCACTGCTGGCGAGCCCGCCATAAACGGGCCGGTGAAGCCCGGGATGATGAGCAGCGTGTCAACGCCGAGCGCCCCTGCCAGCTCGAGCGCCTTGCGGATGTGGCCTCTGGCGGCCTCGCGAATGTCCTCGTCATCGCTGACGAGGTTGAACTGCCAGAGCATGCCGGCCGCCAGGGAACTGATTTCGATACCGGTATCTGCTGCCACCTGCGCAATGCGCTGCATATCATCGGGGCTGGACTGGGGGCTGATGGGCCCGTCGAGCGCGTAGGCGAATTCAATTCCGTCGAAACCAGCCTCACGGGTTTGCCTGATGCAGTGGGGTAGGTCATCCTGGTCGGGGAAGGACCAGATGTTGATGCCGGATTTCATCGCGGCTCCTTTCTCGCCCGGCTAGCCAGACGGTCTACGCTTTGGAGCTTCGGTTCCATACCCCGGCGTTCTGATGATGGGCGACGGGCGAGGCTCCCACGACCAGAGAAACACCACGCGGCCTGACCAACGACGGACTCGTCTCGTCGTACGTGTAGGGGTACTCCTGGAGGGCCCGTTGCCGCGGATCATGGGGTGCCCAAGCCCCGGCCCGAAAGCGGGTCCCGAGCCGCTGCAAGACACGCGGACGAATCGCCGTCGCGGACCGCCCACACGTACGCAACCTGGCGTTCTTCCTTCTCATGCCGCCGTGCGCGCAGTCAGTGGAACGCGAGAAGCCCCTGCACCCGTCACAGTTGACGCAGGCGCACGGGGGTGGTATGCTGAGGACCGTGAACAACACGCTTTCGCAGTGCACATCGCCGCCACCACTTAGATAGTCTAGCACATGATCGATGTACAGTCCATAGCGATATCCTTGCGATTTCTTTCCACCACGCTATGACTTCCAAAGAGATCGAGCAGGGCGTCAGAGAGGCGCTCGGCCATTTGTACGATCCTGACTACGAGCCGCCCGCAGCGGTGTACGGGCTGCTGGGGCGCACGCTGGAAGGCGGTCTGTTGGCAGTCCAGTCGCTTCTTGTGCAGACCATAGACAGCCTGGAACCGCCGGAAGGCACGCCGGCCAGTGCCCTTGCCCGGCGGATGTACGATCTGCTCCATAGACGGTTCGGTCTCGGGATGACGTTGGAGGAGGCGGCCTACGAGATGCCCCTCAGCGCGCCCCGCGCCGGGCGGGGCCCGCCCGCGGCC
>JAUVSX010000176.1 GCA_030596915.1 Chloroflexota bacterium
CCAGAACGCAAGTAGAGGGGATACGGTCCACGCCAGCAGCACCGGCCCGGCGATGGGCAGCAGCCGGGGGTCGAATAGCCACAGCAACGCAGCCAGCCCCAGCGCCAGCAACGGCGCGCCGTACATCCGCCTCCAGAGTACCCCCATTCTCGATTCCCGGCCGAAAAGGCGAATGGTGTGCGCCGTGGTCGTCCATTGCAGGAGCCGCTTGCGGCTGATCGTCAGGCGCACCAGCGTGCCCCCGATGGCATCCAGGATCAACAAAGTCTCATAGGGCAGGAAAGCCAGATTCAGCAGCCAGCGTTCTATCTCCACGCGCAGCGATGGCGCGGCGGCCCGCAGGGATTCGCCCCGCAGGTTTCGGGCAAACTCGGTCATAGCCCCCGTAAGGAGGGGCACGGCGGATGTGGCCAACGCGGCGAGCGTCCATACCCACACCGAGCCAGGCAGCCACAGCCATCCGGCGACCAGCAGGGCCAGCAGCGCCGGGGCACGCAGGCTGCGACGCAGGTTATCGAGGATTTTCCAGCGGTCTAGCACCGAAAGTTGATTGGGGATCCTTCCCTCGTCCGCGTGGGGCACCTGCAGGAAGAGCCAGGGCAGCAGTTGCCAGTCCCCGCGCACCCAACGGTGCAGGCGACGCGTGTGGGTGAGATAGCCGGAGGGATAGTCCTCGTAGAGGATCACGTCGGTGACCAGCCCCGCACGCCCGTGGATGCCTTCGAATAGATCGTGGCTGAGCAGCGCGTTCTCCGGCGCCCGACCCTCCAGGCTGCGTTCAAAGGCAGCCACGTCGTAGATGCCCTTGCCCACGTAGACGCCTTCCCCGAAGAAATCCTGATAGACCTCGGATACGGCCTGGGTGTAGAGGTCTACGCCGGCGTCCCCAGAGAAAATCCGCGTGAAGAGCGACTGGTCCGCCTCGGTGGGCTTGATCTCCGTGCGCGGCTGAAGTACGGTGTATCCGGCGATCACCTGGGCGCCCCCCGTTTCGTCCCCCTCAGTGGCAAAGACAGAGGAGGGTTCAAACTCTGCCCGGTTCAGCGGGTGAGCCAGGGTGCCGATGAGGCGACGGGCGCTGCCCCGGGGCAGAAGGGTGTCGGCATCCAGTGTGATGACGTACTCGATCGCCGAGGGAACGCCGGTGTCACCCAGTTGCACGCTGTAAGAGGTCTCCGTGCTCCCTCTCAATAACCGATTGAACT
This sequence comes from Chloroflexota bacterium, assembly GCA_030596915.1. Taxonomy (GTDB): domain Bacteria; phylum Chloroflexota; class Anaerolineae; order B4-G1; family B4-G1; genus JAUVSX01. Next base: position 1,206 of record JAUVSX010000176.1, read on the forward strand.
CGACCAGCTTGCCTCGCTTCCGCTCCCAGCCCATCCAGCAATCCTCACTCGGGTTCCACAGCCGCGTGCGATGGAAGAGATAGAAGGGATGGACGCCCTCACGTCCATACTTCCTGTTGAGAGTCTGAATGCCGCGCCTGGCATCCTCAACCAGTGCGTTGTCCTCAGGCATATGCTTCTGCGGCGCGTCGGCGAAATCGGTGAGCAAAGCGAAATGGAGGTGCGGGTCCGCGTTGCCCAGGTAGTGCTGTTCCAATTGATGCAACAAGAACTGGACGTCGCCCTCGCGGGATAGCAGAGCGGGAATGACCACCATCGTGCGACATTCGGCCGGGATGCCCGGGTGGAAGTCCAGCGTGGGTAGCACGTGCGGCGGGACGGTGCGGGTGATGAGCAGGTTGATCAGGTTGACGGCCACTGCTGACGCGGGCAGCAGAGTCAATAGGGCCACGGTGATCAATTGCACCGGCGTGCCCTCCACGGCAAGGCCATATCCCACCAGCCCCGCGACGACGATCGATGTGAGCAGTCCAATACTGCTCAGGTAAGTCAGGGTGCGATGGTCAAATACCCAACGACGCAAGCGCACGTTCCAGGGCGGCTCATAGGCCAGGCGGGTCTCAAGTTGGGCACGGCCCCGATCCACGAGGTAGAAGCCAACGTGAGTGGTACGCAGTGAGCCGTGATCGCTCCGCCGCGCATCCCTGGCCAGGCGAACGGCTTCCTGCGCGACCCCTTCCTCGTCTTCGCCCGTCGCTAGAGCCAATTCCTCGACGACCTTGCGGTAGCGGTCGCGGGTGTCAAAGTCCATCTGGGCGTAAACGTCCGCCGGGTCGGAGCGCAGCGCTTCCTCCACGAGGCTGACAGCTTCGAAGAACTCCTTCCACTCCTGAGTCGCCACGGTGCGCAGGCTGCGAATGCAATTGCCAACGATGGTCTCGTCCGGGAGATCGTCAGGAAGATAGATCGCAAGACGAGGGTCCTCGTCAATGTCTGTTTGCACACCCACAAGGCGAGCAACCGTCTGGGTCAGGAGATCCAGGATAGTCAGGCGCAGCATCGTAGGCAGCGCCCACAGTTCGCCCACCGTCAGAGCCGTGACTTTCTGGTAGGCGCGGACGAAGCGCGCCAGCCGATCGACGTCGAGTAGGGCCTCCCCGTGCTCGATGATCTCGCGGGCCACGGCGTAGACGCGCGGATAACCCTCCAGGAGCGTTGCATCGAGCTTGGGCAGCCGGCGATAGTAGCCCGCTGGCAGGTTCTCGAAAACCTGACGCACCGCCTGCTGTACGGCATCGAAGTTATCCAGCAACCACTCGCCTGCGTAAGAGAGAACCCCCTGCCCCGCGGACACTTGTGCGAAATACTCGTAGGCATCGCGCAGTATCTCCTCGTGCCCGTGCAGACGATCCAGCAGCGTAGGCTGAAGCCCAGGACGGCGAGAGGCGCTATGGTCCTCGGCCAAGCGACGTGCTTGCCCTTCCAGTTGATTCTCGTCCGATAGCCTGCTATCGACAGGCGGTCTTGCGACCGTTTCGCTGTTTGGCATATGCCAACCCGATTCGACTGCTTACGCGAGAGCCGAAACTTCTGTTGATCTGCTAACACCGAGAGTGAGCGCTTTCTTCATGTCTAAGGCTGTGACATGCCGGCTAATGTCCCTTCGACCCGATCGCAGCTATCTCGGCCGTGGTCATCTCCACTTCCTCCAGAGGAACATCCTGCACGATCAGCAGCGGCGTCGTGCCGTAGGCAATGAAGTTGAGGGTAGTGTTACCATAGGGCCACTGAGCCTTGCCAGAATAACCGTGCGCGCTCAACAGGACTATGTCCACCTCTTCTTCATCGGCTAGCTGATGCAGTACCTCGGCCGGATGTTCGCTGGACAGCAGGCGAGTTTGGACATCAACAGGCAGGCGTGACTTCAACGCCTCCAGGTACTCGGCGCTCTTTCGTCGATTGAGCTCGATGATCCGCTCTCTCAACTCGATCTCTTCCTCAGTCAGCGGTACGTGGCGAGGTATTTCCGGCTCGCTAACTACGTTCGCCAGCAACAGTGGGCATTGGTGGAAGTTGGCCAGTTGCGTCGCCCACGGCAGAACACATTCGGCGCGCTGCGAACCATTGACGGGAACCAACAGACGCCTGTAGCGCAGGCCAGTCAAGTCGTCGGTGGCGGGCCGGTAGGCCCGCACAATCATCATCGTGGCATAGACCCGCAGGGTGACTTTCTGCACCACGCTGCTGATGTTCCACCCACTGAGGCCACTCCGTCCGTGACTGCTCATGACGATCAGATCGACGGCCTGATCGCGCACGAACTCAATGATGCACTCCGCAGGCTCGCCTTCCATAAGTACCTTCTCCGTCTGCAACCCGGCATCATGCAGACGGCTGGCTACTTCGCCCAGGTAGGCCTCAGCTTCCAACCTGAGCAAGTCCCACTCCAGCGGGGAGATGAATTCGGCGTCGCCTTCCAGGGTGCTACGTCCTACCGCTCGCAGCAACGTCACCCGCGCGTCAAGAGCCCGGCCCAGTGCCACTGTATGCGGCAGCACGCACTCGGCGAGCTGTGAACCATCCAAAGGGACGAGTATATGATGAAGCATAGTTCCTCCTCCTCTTGCTCCTCAGATTAGCGCACGCGCATAATGCGGCGGGGAAACAGGCCCCGCCCTGGCCGCAGGCTGGGATCTGACCCGCCCCCAGTCTCGTGGATATGGAGTCAGGCCCCCCGGTGGCAGAGCCAGTGACGGACCCGCTCACTCTTCAGCGTACTCAGGAGCCTCTCCGTGGGAGCATTGTAGTACAAACTCCCCACACCGTCCATGCTGGCCAAATGCACCGGTCCCTCAACGTTGCCTGATACGCGCCGCCAGCATGGTAACCACCGTGATCCGATTGGTGGTGGAGCCCCACGTCCGTGCATGCAGGACATCGTCCGGCGTTCTCTGCCACGTACTCGACCGGAGGAGGAGAGTAGGATTCATACCCAGGCGCCTCACAATTTGGCGAGCTCGCGCGCCAGAATGACACTCAGCACGTGTGCGGAGACACCCTGGGCGAAGCTGCCCTCATTCCCCATCCTGCGTCCGGATCTGGAGCAATGGCCGGTCGATACGGTGCCGCTCGCCGGCCGCCACGCTGCCGTAGAAAACCCGTGACAGCCCGGTCCGGCCGTGGCTGGCCATTGCGACGAGGTCTGCTCCCTCACGGGCCGCAGCTATGTGTATCTCCTCCACGACGGAGCCATAGGCGACACGGGTCTGGGCCTCGATGCCCTTCTCGCGGTATTCACCTTGCAGCGCCGCGAGGTAGGCCTCTGCCTGCTCCATCCGTCGCTCGGGGCTCTGCTCATACAGCGCCGCATAGGGTTCATAGGTGCCTACGATAGGATAGATGGGCTCGACAACCTGCACGAAGATGACCACGGCGTCGAATCGGCGGGCCAGTTCCTCGACGTGAGGTAGAATGACCTCCGCGCGCTTCGACCCATCCAACGGAACGAGGATGACCCTGTACATGCTAGCCTCCTAGCCACTATCACTGCCCAACAGCATCTAGCGCGCTTGGACGTGCGCTATCGCCTGGCCACGGCGCCAGCATTGATCCAAGCATTGCTGACCAGGCGGTACGTGGTCAGCGACGACGCTTCCGCCCGCTTTCGCATCAGCGACGACCCCACCCGCCAGAACGCCGAACTCCTCGGAAGCCGCGCCTCCGGCACCTAGTATACACCGTATCTGTGAGCCGCCCTAACCATTGCCACATAGTTTTGCGGCTTGCACCCAGGGTGGATGGAGTTCGACGAGCTGATGATGTAGCCTCCTCCGGAGGCTGCTTCCTCAATGGTCTCCTTGACACTCCGCTCCACCTCCTCCTCGGTGCCAAAGCAGAGCAGGTCGCGGCAATCGATGTTCCCCAGGATACAGGCCCTGCCGGCCACGTATGCCTTGACTTCCCCGATGTCCATGCACTGGGGCTGAATCGGATGTATGCCGTCGAAGCCGACCTCCAGGAGATCGTCCAAGATCGGCCAGACATTCCCATCGGTATGCTTGACGATCGGTGCGCCCTTCCTGTGCGCGTGATCCACTAGCTCCCTGTGGTAGGGCTTGATATACTCCCGGTAGTGCTGCGGAGACATAATCGTGGTCTGCTCGCCGGCCAGGTCACCGGGCACGACGATGACGTCCACCCCGACTTGAAGTGCCATGACAATGGCCGCTATGTCGAACGCAGTGGCGATGCGGGCCAGGGCATGCACCATCGGCGGGTCCAAAATGTAGTCCATCAGCAGGTTCTGCATACTTACTCGCCGCCGCCAGCTCACTTTGAAGGGATCCTGAATGCTCATAAAGAGAGCCTTGTCCTCCCCCCCCTTCTCGACGACCCTCTGAACTCCCGCGAAATCATCGGGCTCAAGCTTGGAGACCATATCGAAGCCCTGAAGGTCCGCGGGCCCCTGAATGGGTCCCTCCAGGGGCATCGGTTCGCCATGCTCGCTGAGACGATAGACCGTGCCGTACTTATCACGCCCCAGATCCGGGCCGATCACTTCCAGCCCAATCGAGAAGTTCCAACACGTCGCGTCCAGCTCCAACGCCTCGACCACGGAACAGTAGAGGTCCAGTATCTCGGGCCTCTCCTCCCCAAACCGATCTCTTTCGACCTGGACGGCTATCCCCCCACCTGCCAGGAGCTTGGCCAGGCGGACGATAGACACTTCGTTGATGTAGAGCTCGAAGATGGGCACTCTGTCAGGTTGGTCACCCTTCAACGCAGTCAGGATCCTCTGCTTGGAGTTCACGACAGGCCTCCTTTGCCTTCAGCCAGACAACCCGATGGACAACGCGATCCTCACTTAGCCTTTGGACAAGATGATGATCCCTGCGACTAGCACGCCTGCGGCCAATGCAAGGACGCTGTGTTTCTTCCCCTCTCTTTCCACCGCCGGAAGCAGATGGGAAGCACCTACATAGACCAATGCGCCGGCCGAGATGGCCAGCAGTATCCCTAGCGTCGACTGACTGATGCTGTTGATGAAGGGATACGACACCAATGTACCCAGCGGCGTCGAGATGGCTGCTGCCAGAAACGCATAGGTGACTGATTGCCTCCGGCTGAAGCCTCCCCGCTCCAGGAGCACAAACGTGACGATTCCCTCGGGGAACTCGTGAAGTATCATCCCGATGGCGGCCAACACCCCGGTAAACACGCTGACGTTGAAGGCCACCGAGTAGATCACGCCGTCAAGGAACGAGTGGATGCCGATTCCCAGCATAGGGATGATGCCCACAGCGTAGTCTGCACACTCGCACTCGTGACAGATGTACAGGTTCAAGAAGCGGTTGACCAGATAGACGGCCAGAAATCCCGCCAACAAGAACACGGGAGCCCTGCTGTTCATCTCGAAGGACTTGGGGATGATGTGCGTGAACGAAACGGAGATCA
>JAUVSX010000067.1 GCA_030596915.1 Chloroflexota bacterium
AGGACATAACCGAAGCACGCAGTCGCGACGATCTACCGCCGCCGGCGCGCGACTATGTCGCCCGGATCGAGGAGTGGACGGGTGTCCCTGTCACCTTCGTTGGGGTCGGCCCGGCCAGGGAACAGGCGATCGTATAGGTTCTTCCGACGCGGCTCCGGATACAGCCCCGGCTCGATGGCCGGGGCTGTTATTTCGTGGGGTGCGCTCGGGTATCTTCCAGTGTGGGGCGATCCTCCACGGCTCCACACGTAGGACTGTCGGGCTGCGGTGCATCTCAGTTGCTGGGCGACGCAGGGTCACCGTGTGGCGTAGGATCACCGGGCCACACTGCGCATTGGTCCCAAGACTGAGACGCACCCGTGCGCTCTACTTCTCGTCCGTAGGCCTAGCCTCGGCTGACTCCTCTGGCGGCGATGTTGCAGGTGGGACCACAGGGGCCGGCGAGAATGCTTCTAGCGGTGGGCCGTAAGTAGGCGCGGGCTCAGGAGCTTCCTGCACCAGCCACTGGACCTGCTCAGACGTCTGGCGCGTGTTCTCCTCAATCGCTAGCAGGAGATAGAGCACGTCGCCGACCGCGTAGAACACGAGGAAGTAGACGACTGCTCCGACAAGTACCGCCACAAACCCCACGATTCCGCCCCCTACGCCGAACGCCCGAGATGTCGCGCGAGGTATGTTGAGGGCTTCAGGAATCGCCGCTTGGGCCAGAATGCCCATCACAAGCACTGCGATGGCCCCGATGACGCCGATGACGAGTTGAAGCCACGCCATCACCTTCCAGACAGTGCCGATGATTCGTAGGACCGTGAACCTCTTTTCCATGACAGTCTCCTTCCTATGTGGACCACTCTCAGCGAGGGTCATTCCACAAACGTGCTTAGCTACTCTCGGTGGATTGCTGGAGCCGCCGGTCTGCTTCTTTCCAGAATGGTCTTCACTCCTTTCTCGAACTTGCTGCGGGGGAGCATAACGCGCCGGCCGCACGTCAGGCAGACGATGCCGATGTCGGCGCCAATCCGGGTGACCTCCCACTCATACCCACCGCAAGGGTGGGGCTTGCGCAGGCGCACTCTGTCCTCGATGTGGATCTCCAGGGGATACCGACCGCTCATATCGCGACCACAGGTTGGTCGACCCGGAGGTGTTCTGCCCTAATGATCGCCAGAACGTCGTCCACGGAGCTGTTCAGTTCGCCGTCGCGGTTGACAACGACATAGTCAAACGCAGGCAGACGATCCATCTCTTCGCGGGCGGCAGCCAGGCGCTTCTGTACCTGCTCCTCCGTGTCGCCTCCCCGGGCCCGCAGACGCGCCTCCAACTCGCAATCAGAGGAGGCCGTCAGAAAGATGAACACCGCATCCTGCACCAGCCGCTGGATGGTGCTGGCGCCTTGCACGTCGATGCGCATTACGACGTCCAGCCCACTGGTCAGGGCTTCTCGAACGTGCTGCTTGGGGATGCCCTTGTTTTGTCCGTAGACGACAGCGTGCTCGAGCAGCTCCCCGCGCTCGATCATCCTGGCGAATTGGTCACCGCTGACGAAGTAGTAGTCTACGCCGTCGACCTCACCCGAGCGGGGCGGCCGGTCTGTGGCTGTCACGACGAAGTGAAACGGATGGCCCCGTTGCCTCAGCCGCCGGATTAGCGCGTCCTTTCCCACGCCCGCTGGTCCCGAGACGATGATCAGCAGCGGGTGTGACTCCAGCCGGTATGGGTCAGGGATATTCACGTCGGCACCTACTTGCGGCGGGGCGTCTGATTGGTATACTGGTTGTCTCATACGCTGATGAACAGGATTCCCTGGCCACGGTCTCGGCCGAATCCAGGAGCCGGGGAACTGTGAATACCGTTGCCGGAGGTTCGACGTGCCGATCTACGAGTATCGCTGTCAAGACTGCAACCGCCGCGTGTCGATATTCTGGCGCACGATGTCGGAGGCGCAGGAGGGCGCGGCCTCTTGCCCCCTTTGCTGTGGGATCGGCCTCACTCGGCTAGTGTCTCGAGTTCGCGTCATCCGCTCCGAGGAGAGCAAGCTTGATGACATGGCCGATATGAGCGATTTCCCCGACCTGGACGAGAGTGACCCCCGCAGCCTCGGCCGCTTCATGCGCAAGATGAAGGACCAGATGGGCTCGGAGCTGGACGACGATCTGGGTGGCGAGTTCGACGAGGTCGTGGGACGCTTGGAGGCAGGCGAGGACCCTGAGGAGATCGAGAAGTCAATGCCGGAACTGATGGGCGGGGGTGGCGACGACCTCGGGGGCGACTTCGGTGCTTGACGCGCGCTCCTCAGGTGCATAGCCTCGCCTTCACGACAGATCTCACCGCGGCCTGCACTTCCTCCACCGGCCCTGCACCATCTATGCAGGCCCACCGGTGCGGCTCCAGACAGGCCAGCTCCAGGTAGCCGGAACGCACTCTCTGGTGGAAATGAAGGGGCTCCGCGTCTAGGCGGTTCCACTCACCGCCACCGACCTTCCGGCGCCGCAGCCCTTCCTCGGGCGTGATATCGATGTAGATCGTGAGATCGGGCTGGAGGCCGTCGGTTGCGATGCAGGTGATGGTCCGCAGCATACTCAGCTCCACTCCGCGTCCGTATCCCTGATACGCGAACGTGCTGTCGGCATAGCGGTCGCTGATGACGATCTTGCCGGCTGCAAGGGCGGGCCGAATCTTCTCCGTCGCGTGCTGCGCCCGGGACGCCGAGTAGAGCAGGATCTCCGTCCTGGGGGCCATCTCGGTGTTCCCCGAATCGTGCAGAACGACGCGGATTTGGTCCCCAATCGCCGTGCCTCCAGGCTCGCGCGTGAGCACGACGTCGTGGCCCTGCTCTCGCAGCCATTCTGCCAGCAGGCGGGCCTGTGTAGGCTTGCCGCTGCCCTCGGGCCCCTCGAACGTGATGAACAAGGCCGGCAATCACTCCTGGCTGATGCGCACGCTCCGGTTGGGACTCTGTCCAACCGAGTAAGACGCCAGGTCGGCGGCGCGGGCGAACTCGTGCTGCCGGCGGCGGACGTACGCGTTCTGCGGACTTAGCTCCACTTCCTTGGCGCCACCCAGCACCGCTTGGACGGCCTGCTCCGCCTCCCGAAGGCCGACCGCGAGCCGGTCGGGCGACCGATTCTCCAGATCGAAGAGGTCGCTCAGGCCGGCCTCCATCTGCGCGACTGTGTTGGCTCGTAGCACGTAGATAGGCAATCCCCGCCGCTCGGCGTCCAGCACCAAGCGCGGGCGCTTGCGGTAGAAGGCTTTCGTGGTCAGCAACGTCTCCGCCTGTCCAATGTCTTTCACGACGCGTATTGGCACGTGCATGCGGCGGGCAGCACGCTCCAGTCGATCGCGAGAGATGCCATACGGGAAGATGCGCGTTGGTTGCAGGTTCCCGAGCGACTGGGTGGACGTGGGGGCATCTGGCGCAGCGCTGCGCTCGGCGGTGCCCGTCGACAGCGGATCCCAGCCGCCATTCTCCCGGTCCTGGAGCGAGACGGGCACCGCGCTCTCAATCCGAATGGCGCCCTTGTCGTCTCGAGAGCGCATCTCTGCATGGACTGGTTGGCCGCGCAAGAGCCCGTCAACCGAGGCCGCGACGCTCTGGTGCACGATGAGCCTCTGCCTCTCTTGTATCTCGATCAGGACGTCGAAGGTCGGCGGCGCCCGCCTCTCCAGGACTGTTTTCTGGGTGTGCCGGCGCCGCGCCTCCTCGTCCGACAGGGTGACGCTCTCGATGCCTCCCACGAGGTCGGAGAGGGTGGGGTTGAGCAACAGATTGTGCAGTGTGTTGCCGTGGGCAGTTTCGATTAGTTGGACGCCGCGTTCAGCAATCGTGCGCGCTGCCAACGCCTCCAGTTCGCGACCAATCTCGTCGATGATGATGACTTCGGGGTTGTGATTCTCAACGGCTTCGATCATCACCTCGTGCTGGAGCGAGGGCATCTCGACCTGCATCCGGCGCGCGCGGCCCACTGCCGGGTGCGGGATATCCCCCTCCCCGCCGATCTCGTTGGATGTATCGACGACAATGACACGCTTGCTCTCCGCCAGCACCCGAGCCGTCTCCCGCAACATCGTCGTCTTGCCGACCCCCGGCCGTCCCAGGAGAAGAACGCTTCGGCCGCTCTTGATAATGTCCTCGATGATGGCAATGGTGCCGTACACGGCGCGGCCAACTCGGCACGTGAGACCGACGACATCCCCCTTCCGATTGCGGATAGCTGCAATGCGATGAAGCGTGCGAGCTATGCCTGCCCGGTTGTCGGCGTCAAACTCACCAACTCGGTCGACGATGTGCTGGAGCTCTTGCTGATTCACTTCTGAATCACGCAGCACCTCCTCGCCCCGGGTGTAGCGGGCAGTAGGTGCGCGGCCCAAGTCCGTGATCACCTCCAGCAGCTCGTCCCACTGGCCGATATGCTCGAGCGCAGCGCGGATGTCCTCGGGCAGAACTGCCAACAGTGCATCCAGGTCGTCGGTAATGTGGTTGTAGTAGCTCATCCGGCAATTGATAGTGGATACAGGCTGGTGAGATTGTACCCTTCTTCAGCGGATACGTCAACGAAAACCGACCCGGCCTCGCAGCAGTTGCCGAAGCCCGAGAGCTCGGTAGAATGTGCATCTACGAGCAACGCATGAATCGGGATACCCGCCTTATGGCTCTGGCTCTGCTCCTGTGGGGGCTAGGTGAGGGCCTCTTCTTCTACATACAGCCGCTGTACATCGAGCAACTGGGCGCGAACCCCGTCCAGATTGGCAGCGTGCTATCGGCCGCGTCGATCGTGAGAGCCGTGGCGTTCATCCCGGCCGGCGTGCTGGCTGACCGGCTTCCACGCAAACGCCTGATGCTTGGCGCCTGGGTCCTGGGTCCGGCGGCGGTCCTTCTGATGGGGTTCGCCCGCACCTGGCAGGGGCTCATCCCTGGCTTGCTGCTCTACGCTGCGTCCGCCTACTGTATCCCGGCGATCAATGCCTATCTCGCTCATTCGGTGGGAGGGCGCAACGTGGAGCGCACCTTCACCACGGTCTACGCAGTCCACACTGTCGGAGGGGTCATCTCCCCGGCGCTGGGGGGATGGCTGGCCGGAGGTGCGGGGATGCGCGCGGTCTACTTCGCTTCCGGGAGTGTGTTTGTGCTATCGGCGGTGGCTGTGGTGCAGCTCACCCCTCAGCCCGTTCCTGTGTCGAAGGCCGGCGGCGCGCGCTGGCGCGTGTTGGGGAACTGGCGCTTTCTGACGTTCGCGGTTCTGATCCTGCTGATCTTCAGCGCTATGTATCTCGGCTTTCCATTGACTTCCAACTTCCTTGCCGAAGTGCGGGGCTGGGATGTCACGCGCATCGGCGTGTTGGGGTCGCTCCAGGCGCTGGGCATGACGGTGTTCGGCCTGCTCCTGGGACGCGTGGGCAACGGCAGGCGTGGATTGGGGCTCGCGGCGGGCCAGGCGCTTGTGTGGATCTCGACACTGCTCCTCCTGATGGCCGGAGCCTTTCCTCTGGTAGGCTTGGCGTATGTGCTGCGCGGCGCCTACCAAGGCTGCCGATCCTTGACGCAAGCGCGGTCGACCAGGCTGGGGTTGGAGGGTGAGCGGGGACTTCTTCTGGGCGCCACAGAGACGATGATTGCCTCTGCCCAGATCGTGGCTCCCTTACTGGCAGGCTGGCTCTACGCCAGCGACCCCGCATTGCCGTTGCAGGTTTCACTAGTCGCCATCCCGGTTGCGCTGGTACTTGGTGTCGTCGGGCTGCCGCGCCCGTAGTCGTTGGCCTCGAGTAGCCCATCCGGTACAATAGGGTCCGGGGGTAGGCGTACGGTGACATACCTGGGGCTCTTTCTCCTCTCGGCGGCCACACTGGCGTTTGAGGTAGTCCTCACCCGCATCTTTTCCGTCGGCCAGTTCTATCACTTCGCCTTCATGGTCGTGAGCCTGGCGCTCCTCGGTTTCGGCGCAAGCGGCGCTCTTCTCACAATGTTCCCGAGTCTGAGCACACGCAACCCCAGGCGCGCCCTGGTCGCTCTGGGCTGGGGTTACGCGGCTGCGGCGGTTTGCTCCTACCTGCTCACGCAGGTCCTGCCGTTCGACTCCTTCCGAATTGCCCACGATTGGCGCCAAGGCCTGGTCCTGGCTATCCACTACGTGGCCCTGGCCACGCCATTCCTGTGCAGCGGCGCTGCCGTGGGACTGGCACTCGCGGCCGGACCCCGCAGAACGAGCCGCACCTACGCTGCCAACCTTACTGGGTCGGCCACTGGATGTCTCTTGGCGGTCGCGGCCCCGTTGCTCGTGGGTGGTGAGGGCACGGTCTTCCTCAGCGCCGCGCTCGGTCTGGTAGCTGCCGTATGCTTCGGTCTGCAGAGTTCGGAGAGCGACGCGCACCCGGCGCCGCGAAGGCGGGTGATGGCTTCTCTGGCCGCGCACGTTGTGCTGGTGGTTGGGCTGGTCCTGGTGGCAGTCTGGCTGCCGGCTTCTCTAGAGGTCAAGCTCTCCCCGTACAAGAGCCTGAGCTACGCTCTCCTCTACCCCGACGTTGAGACAGTCACCCGACGCTGGAATGGGTACTCGAGAGTCGACGTGGTGCGATCGAGCAGTATCCGCAGCCTCCCAGGCAGCGGGTTCCGATGCTCCGATCAGCCGCCGAGCCAGATGGGGCTTACGGTGGATGGTAACGATCTGAGCCCGATTAGCCACGTCTCGCAAGGATTCGACCTACTGCCATTCACGGATTGCCTCCTGACCGCGCTCCCGTACCGTCTGAGGCCCGGCGCGGAGGCACTCGTGCTCGAACCCAGGGGCGGTTTCGACGTGCTGGTCGCCCTGAGCGAGGGGGCACGGGCGGTCACCGTGGCGGAACCGAACCGCCTGATTGTGGACGCAATCCGGTCCGCGGGTGCGTGGGCTGGCAACCTTTACGATGGGGGCAAGGTGTCGCTCGTGATTGATGAAGGAAGGGCCTACGCGCGGCAGGCGGGTGGCGAGTTCGACGTGATCGTGCTGTCGCTAACCGAGCCTCAGAGACCCGTGACGTCAGGCGCGTACAGCCTGGCCGAAGACTATCGCTACACGGTTCAGGCGTTCGGCGATTACCTGGCGCGGTTGGATGAGGGAGGCATACTGGTCGTTTCCCGATGGCTCCAGGTTCCGCCATCCGAGGCCATACGAGCCTTTGCTCTTGCAGTGGAAGCGGTAGAGCAAGTCGACGGAGATCCCAAGGCGAGCATTGTTGCCCTGCGCAGCTACCAGCAGATGATGATCATGGTCCGCCGCGGCCCATTTACGAGTGAGGAACTGGACGATATCCGGGGATTCGCTGCACCACGTGCCTTCGACCTCGTCTATCTGCCCGACCTGCGTCCGGATGAGGTGAACCGGTTCAACGTGCTTCCTTCTCCTGACTACCACGATGCGTGCACCGGATTGCTCGAGGCAGAGGATCGGGACGCGTGGTACAGGGCCTATCCATTCCGCGTTGACCCGCCGAGCGACGACCGTCCATTCTTCGGACACTTCTTCAAGTGGAGGCAGGCTCGCGATGTGCTGGCCATGGCGGGGCACGTGTGGCAACCGTTTGGGGGCGCAGGCTACTTCGTACTGTTGGCGCTTCTGGCGTTGGCTCTCCTCGCGGCCGCTGGCCTGATTGTCCTGCCGTTGGTGCTGCGGGGGCGGAGCGGGCTCGGGAACGGACCGCTGGGGACGGCTCTGGCGTACTTCGGCCTTCTGGGGCTGGGGTACATGTTCGTGGAAATACCGCTCTTGCAGCGGTTCATCCTGTTCCTCGGCAACCCCGCATACGCCGTTGCGACGGTGCTGTTCGCGATGCTGTTCTTCTCTGGCCTTGGCAGCCTGCTGTCTAGGCGACTGCCGTGGCTAGTCCTGCTCGTCTTGCCGCCGCTCGTCGTCGGCTATGCGGTGGGGCTGCCTGCCCTGGCGCGGGTCGCGCTCGCAGCACCAACGGGAGGGCGACTGCTCTTCGCGGTTGCGACGCTTGCCCTACCCGGCCTGCTGATGGGCGTGCCGTTCCCGAAGGGCTTGTCGCTGCTGGGAGGGCACGCTCCTGGTCTGATTCCCTGGGCCTGGGGCGTCAATGGGGCGATATCGGTCGTGGCCTCGGTGCTGGCTGCGCTTCTGGCCTTTGACCTGGGCTTCTCTGCTGTAATGCTGATGGGGGCAGCGTGCTACGTCGGAGCCTGGCTCACGGCACGAGTGCTTCGCCGGACGGTTGCCTGATCCCCTCGCCGGTGAAGGGGACGAAGGCGACGCCTCCCTCGTTGTAGGCTTTCAGCTCACCGTCGGCGTCCTTGACGAACCGCCACAGTGTCTGATAACCCCCTGGGGGCCCAACGGGGATCACCATCGTGCCATCCACCGCAAGCTGGTCAATCAGGGGCTGCGGTACGTGATCGGGTGCGGCCGTAACGATGATGGCATCGAATGGCGCTTGTTCCGGCCAGCCGTAGTATCCATCGTCCTGTCTGCAATGGACGTGCGTGTGGCCCAGACTCGCGAGTTGGGCGCGCGCGCGCTCCGCGAGCTCCGGGATGACCTCAATTGTGTAGACCTCGACCCCCGGGATCTCGGCGAGCACCGCCGCCTGGTATCCAGAGCCAGTTCCGATCTCCAGCACCTTGTCCCCTGGCTGCAGATTCAGCAATCTGGTCATCAGGGCGACAATGTAAGGTTGCGAGATGGTCTGGCCGAAGCCGATGGGCATCGGGTAGTCGCCGTAGGCGCGGGCCTCGTCGGCCTCAGGTACGAAGAGGTGTCGTGGCACGGTGCGCATCGCCTGCAGCACGTCTTGATCAGTGATGCCGCGTCTTTCGATTGTATCGATCACCATTCGCTCCCTCTGCGCCGCCAGGCCCGTGGTTGTCACGGCTGAAGTCGGCGCGGTGGCGGTGGACGGCTCGGGGCTTGGCGCCGGGTTCCTGAGGCTAATCAGAATCACGGACCCGACTACAGCAATCGCAACAACAAGAATGAGAGCTGGGCCTACAATCAGCCAATTGCGGCGCATCGGTCGCTTCCCCCCTGCAGTTGCGCCCCCATTTCCAGATCGACCAGGCCGTCCAGCGGTGGGGCTGGCCCCTGGACCGCAGAACACTGCGAGCATTGTACTCAGAACAGCGGCGGCTGCCAAACGCTGGGGAAACCAGTCCCACCTGAACCGTGCGGCTGACAGGCCTCCGCAAGGGCGCCGCAAACCTGGGGCCTGCCCCGCGCCGACCTTGCTTCACCCAGGCTGTTTTCCAATCTGGGGGCGATCCACCACCGCTCCACACGTCGGACTGTCGGGCTGGGGTGCATTTGAGGCACTGGGCGACGCAGGGTCAGCACGTGGCGGAGGATCACCCGGTCGCACTGCGCATTGGCCCCACGACCGAAAAGCGCCCTTTGACTGGAGTCGCTAGCAGTTCCGCGTGTTTCTGGTAGAATCTTTCTTATCCTTCTGACAAGGGAGAGTTCTATGCGCAGATATGTGCTGCTGCTGGCCGTGGCGCTGGCAGTTGTGGTGACCGGATGCGGCGGGAAAGCGAGCCCAACGGTGTCCCAGACGGTGGCGCCGGAAGTTGTGGAGGAGACGGCAGCACCATCGGCGGACTCCGATCCGACCGTGGCGCCCTCCCCAACACAGGCCGGGGGCGCAAGCGAAGATTCGCCTGCGAGCTCAGCGCCCTCGGGTGAGGCTGTGTGCGAGGCGGCGGCGGCCGAGTTCCCCGTGGAACCGGGCTTTCAACCAGTGACCGAGGAGGATCATACTCGGGGGCCCGACGACGCGTCGATTACGCTTATCGAGTACTCAGACTTCCAGTGACCGTACTGCGCCAGGGTTCAGCCCATGGTAACGCTTCTGGAAGAAGCGTACGGTGATGATCTACGGAGGGTTTACCGCCATTTCCCCCTGAGCAGCATCCACCCCCTTGCCCAACTGTCGGCAGAGGCTTCCGAAGCTGCAGGGGCCCAAGGTGCATTCTGGGAGATGCACCACGTTCTGTTCGAGACGTCCCAGGAATGGAGCAGCCTACCCGAGGACCAGGCCATCAAGGCCTTCGTCGGCTACGCTGAGGACCTGGGCCTGGACGCCGACCGCGTCCAGCGCGAACTGGAGGACGGCACTTATCGCGAGAAGGTGCTGGCCGGCTGCAACGAGGCTACGGCGATGGGTTTGGGAGGCACGCCTTCCTTCCTCGTAAACGGGCGCGTTGTACCGCGAGGCGTGACACCAGAGGCCTTCATCCAGATGACGGTGTCAG
>JAUVSX010000047.1 GCA_030596915.1 Chloroflexota bacterium
ACGTGGCGTATCAGAATGTGGTGTTCGCTGCTTCCGAGAGCCCGCGACGCGTCGACGAACGGCTGTGTTCTCACGTCGAGGGTGGCGCTGCGGGCGACCCGGGCAAACGCTGGCGCTGCTGCCAGTCCCACGGCCACGCCCACCGAGCGGAGGCCCGGTCCGAGCAGCGCGATCAGCGCCATCGCGAGCAGCAGGCCCGGGAATGCCAGAAGCGCATCCGACACGCGCATCAGCAGGGCCTCAGCCCATCCGCCGAAGGTGCCGGCCGCCAGGCCCACTGGGAGGCCAAGGCCAACGGTGATCGCCAGCGAGAGAAAGCCCATTGCCAGCGTCGAGCGGCTGCCCCACAGGATACGGGTCAAGACGTCGCGCCCGAGAATGTCGGGGCCCATGGGGGCGCCGGGCCCGGGCGGTAGTGCCTGGCGAGCCGTATCCGCCTGCAACGGCCCCCCGGGTGCGATGAGCGGCGCGATTGCTGCGAGCAGGCCGGCAAGCGCAAGCCATGCCACGCCGGCGAGGGTGGCCGGCTGGCGTAGCAGCGGGCGCCTTGGCGGGGCGTGCCAGAGAATCACGATAATCTCTCGCGCACGCGCGGATCTAGCCAGGCGTGCACCAGATCCGCCCCAAGGTTGACGAACACATACGCTAGTGCGGACACGACGACGATGCCCTGCACCACAGGAAGATCCCGCCACGCCACAGCTTCCAGTGCCAGCCGTCCCAGGCCCCGCCGGGCAAAGACAGTCTCCGTCACGACAGCGCCTCCGAGCAGGAATCCCAACTGAAGCGCGATGATGGTGACTGTTGGAGCGAGCGCGGGGCGCAGGATGTGAACCAGCAGCACGCGCCGCGACGGCAGCCCTTGCGCGCGGGCAACTGTCACGAACGGCTCCGAGATCACCTCACTAACGCGTGCCCGCACCATGCGGGCGATCGAGCCCGACAGCGCGAAGCCGAGGACGAGGGTCGGCCTTACGAGGTGTCTTAGGCTGCCTTCGCCGGTGGCCGGCAGCCAGCGCAGGTACAGTGAGAACACCAAGATCGCAAGGAGCCCCGACCAGTAGGTAGGTGTTGCCAGGCTGACCGCGGCAAGGGCCGTCGCGGCGGTGTCCCACCAGGTGCCCCGCCTGGCCGCTGCCATTACGCCCACAACGAGGCCCAGGCTCGTCCCCACGACCATTGCCGTGATCGACAGCACGACTGTCGGCGGAAGCTGTTCGAGAATCATCTGGCTCACAGGACGGCCGTGGAGCCACGAGTGGCCCAGGTCTCCCCTCACGAGTTGCAGCAGGTACCGGCCATACTGGAGTAGCGGGGGATCGTCCAGACCGAGTTGAGCACGCCGCTCAGCGATCTCTGCCGGCGTAGCCCCTGACGCGGCCAGTAGCGCCTGCGCTGGATCGCCGGGCGCCATCTGCATCGCGACGAAGACGAGCGTTGCTGCCAGCCAGAGCACGAAGACTGCTCCGATCAGCCTCCGCCCTACGTAGCCGGCCATCGTTCCCCGGTGCACTCCACCGCGCGCCTAGGGTGTCAGCGTGACGTCGATCAGCCAGGGGAACCACCCCTGGGCGTCGTAGCGGAGCCCGGAGACGCGCGTGCTGATGCCGTTCAGGTTAACGTAGTCGCGGATGGGGATCACGAGTGCGAGCTCCATCACGCGGCGTTGGACCTGCCCGTATAGCTCCGCCCGCTCGGCGCGATCCGACGAGCGCGCGGCCATCACGAGCCATCTGTCCAATTGGTCGTCGTCCACCTTCGACCAGTTGAACCCCGCCTGCGAGTGGAAGAATGTGCGCAGGATGTCGGGGTCGCTGCCGAACAGCGTGAACGGGATCAGGTGATGCTCGCCATCCTTGGCCAGGGCAAGCGCTTCGGGGTAGCTCACGACGCGGGTATTCACCTCAATCCCCAGGTCGGACCACTGGGCGGCAAGTAGCTGCCCCACCTCCGGCATGTGCCCCCAGCCCATCAGGAAGACGTCGAGCACAAGCCGTTCGGCGCCGCGCTCTCTCGTGCCGTCGTGATCGTCGTCACGCCAGCCAGCAGCCTCCAGCAGAGCACCTGCACGGGCCGGATCGTAGGGGTAGGCCTCCTCCACCGCGGGGTCGTACCCAAAGGTGGCGGCGGCGAGGGGGCCGAATGCAACTGGGGACGTGTCACGGAATATGGCGGAGATGATGGAGGCGCGATCGGTGCCGTAGATGAGGGCCTGCCGCACCTTTGCGTCGTCGAGCGTGGGCCGCGTCGTGTTCGCGAAGAAGACGAGCGCGCTGCCAGGAATCGCGACAGGTTCGGTCCGAAAATCCGGATCGGCCTCGAGGCGAGCCCCGTCCTGAGGGGGTATCTCACCCATGATGTCTGCCTCGCCTGTCTCAAGCGCAGGTGAGCGCGTCGCGGGGTCAGTGAAGAAGCGAAACTCGATCTCGCTGACCTGCGCCTTCCCGTGCTCGTAGACCGACGGCCCCCAGGCGTAGTCCGGATTGCGGCGCAGCAACAGGCGGTCACCAGGCGTGTACTCGTCGAAGGTGAATGGTCCGCTGCCCACCTGGTGAAGCTGGTATTGGTCGCCCCACCGCTCAACGGCTGCTGGCGATGCCATTCCAAGATAGACCTGGCTGAGCGAATTGAGGAGCGGGGCAAACGGCTCGCTGAGACGTACTTCCACTGTGTACTCGTCAATGGCGACCGCGCCCTCGTACGGCCCAAGCATGAAGCGAGCCTTCTGCGAGGCCAGCTCGGGGCTCGTCACCCGGTCGAGATTGAAAACTACCGCCTCTGCGTCGAACGCCGTGCCGTCGTGGAACGTGACACCACGCCGAAGGGTGAAGGTGTAGACCTGACCGTCTGTTGATATCTCCCAGCGGTCTGCGAGACCGGGGACGAACTCGCCTGTCTGCGGGTCTTGGTACACCAGTGTATCGTACACTGACGTCAGAGGGATACCGAGTTCGGAGGACGCGTTGACGTGGGGGTCGATGCCGGACGGCGCAAGCGTGAGGCCGTAGACGACGCGGTCCGCTTGGGTGGGCGATCCGCAGCCGGCGGCAACCGCTGCGGCGAGGGCAAGAGCGGGCAGGATGCGCTTCACAGAATTACCTTCCTCCGCCTGTGGGAAGAGCCCAGTCCCAGAAGCCAGGGGGCCGCAATCAGAACGGGACCGCAGTCCAAGTCGAGAATCGGTGCGGCATTATAGCACGCCCCGGATAGAGAGCAATCAGCGTGCAGCACGTTGCGCCGCGCGGCCCGGCCGATACCTACACACTTGGTCCGCGCAGGCAGTCACTCCCACCCGACGCGGGAGGGTGTTGCACGAACAACGGGCGTGGCGCCTCGGTGGTGTTGACAATCCGAGCGACGCCGCTACAATTCCGCGCGATGGAATCGACCGTCAAGCCGCTGGATCGGAACCATCTGAGTCTGCTGGTTGCCGTCGTCCTCCTGGGCAATGTTCTGTTCCGATTCATCGACCTGCCCGAGACTGCGTGGGACCTTCAGGCACTGGGCTCCTCGCTCCAGTTCAATGTTACAGGTGCTGGGCTGCTCGTCGCTCTCATGGTCGGGTTGGTCTGTTCAGGGACTAACTTCGTCATCCACGATCACCCGGGGGTGGCCCGCCACCCCGAACGGCCGGCCTACGTCTCCTGGATTCTGCCGGGGGCATTGGCCGGGCTCTCGGCCTATCTTCTGGCTCTGGCGCCGACGATCCAGCTTTGGACCGTCGGTCTGGCGGTGGCGGGTGCAGCGATCAGCCTCGCCATTGCTGCTGAATACGGCGCAGTAGCCCCAGATTCGCAGGGTTATGCGCTTGCCCGCCTGGCGCTCAACGTATTGGCGTACGTGCTGGCTTTCGCATTCCTCACGCTGATCTACCAATCTCGGGCGCGGAGCCTCATCTCGGCAACGGCTGTCACCCTGATAGCGGGCGTGATTGCGCTTGATCTTCTGAGCGGGGCCGACGTGCCTTTCCGCCGCGCCGTGCTTTACTCCGTGGTCGTTGGACTGGTCACGGGCGAGTCCACGTGGGCACTTAACTACTGGCGGATCGCGGCGTGGGCTGGCGGGTTGCTGCTGCTGCTCGTTTTCTACGGCCTCAGCAACATCGCGCATCAGCCTCTGCTGGGTCGGCTAACCAGGGCCACGGTGGTTGAGTTCGCCGTCGTGATTGTCGTTGTACTTATCATAGTAGTACTCAGGTCCCGCTGATTTGTCTCGGCTCCCCGCAGCGCGCGCCGGGTGCCCTGCGCCGGCCTGACTGGCATCGGTTGAGGAGGAGACACCTTGCACTGTGACAGTCTGTCGCTGGCTGGAAAGATCCCGGCGAGGATCGCTCGCCTCGAGGAGCTGGCCTTCAACTTCTGGTGGAGCTGGCATCGAGCCGCGCGCAATCTCTTCAAGACCCTCGACTACACGCTCTGGCGGAGTACCGGCCATAACCCGGTGCAGATGTTGGCGCAGGTATCTACGGATCGCCTCGAGGAACTAGCCGCCGATCCGCTCTTCCGCCGTCAGTTCGATGCTGTACTGATGGCGCTCGACTCCGATCTACACAACGGACATCTCTGGTACCCGTCCACGCACCCCGATCTTGTCGACCATGCTGTGGCCTACTTCTCTCTCGAATTTGGGATACATAAGTCGCTGCCCATCTACTCGGGAGGCCTCGGCGTACTCGCGGGGGACCACTGCAAGGAGGCCAGCGATCTGGGACTGCCCCTGGTGGGGGTCGGGTTCCTCTATGAAATGGGGTACTTCCGTCAGCGCGTGAATGGTGACGGTTGGCAAGAGGCTATCTACCCTCGCTTCAACCCGGCTGACGTCGCGGTACGCGAAGTGCTGGACGAGGCAGGGCAGTGCCTGTATGTCCCCGTGGAGGTGGGCGACCGGTCCGTGAACCTTCAGGTGTGGCACGTGCAAGTGGGACGCACGCGGCTCTATTTGATGGACGCCGACAATGATCAGAATGCGCTCTGGGACCGCGAGCTCACGGCGCGTCTGTACGGCGGCGACCAAGAGATGCGCATACAGCAAGAGATTGTCATTGGGCTCGGCGGCCTCAAGATCCTGCGAGCGCTGGGCATCAGTCCGGCGGTATTCCACCTCAACGAGGGGCACTCTGCGTTTCTTGTTCTCGAGCGTGTGCGAGATCTCGTCGCGGCCGGGAAGTCATTCGACGAGGCTCTCGAGATTGTGCGGGCGACGACCGTGTTCACGACGCACACGCCAGTTGCGGCAGGCCACGACGTCTTCCCCTTCTATCTTGTCGAGAAGTACTTCCACGGCTATTGGCCGCAACTGGGCCTGGATCGCGATCGATTCCTGGCACTGGGCAGTGACGCGGGCGACAGGCAGGGATTCAATATGACGCTGCTCGCGCTGCGAATGGCAGGCCAGACGAACGGTGTCAGCCGGTTACACGGCGAGGTCTCGCGCGCCATGTGGCAGCCCGCCTGGCCCGATAGGTCCGTCGACGAGGTGCCGATCGGGCATATCACAAACGGAGTACACCTACCATCGTGGGTCGGGGAGCCAATTGACCGCATCCTGCGCCGGTGGATGGGTCCAGATTGGGTCCGCCGGCAAGACTCGCCGGCGATGTGGGAGCGCATTCTTGATGTACCGGACGAAGACCTCTGGGCGGCGCACGTTCGGCTCAAGCAGAAGCTGTTGGCCCTGATCCGCGAGCGAGCGCGGCAGGCGCGTGTTGAGGGGCGGATGACGCCGGAGCAGATCCTGTGCGCCGGCACGTTCCTTGACCCGGAAGCCCTGGTAATCGGCTTCGCGCGCCGGTTCGCCACGTACAAACGCGCGACCTTGATATTCAACGACATGGAGCGACTGAAGCGGATGCTTCATGACCGCTATCGTCCTATCCAGTTCATCTTCTCCGGCAAGGCACACCCAGCGGATGATGCCGCGAAGCACGTCCTGCAGCAGATCTACCAAGTAGCCAAGGATCCTGCCACTGGTGGGCGCATCGCCTTTCTCGAGGACTACGATATGCAGGTGGCGCGCTATCTTGTGCAGGGCGGCGATGTCTGGCTCAACACACCGCTTCATCCACACGAGGCGAGCGGTACTAGCGGTCAGAAGGCGGCGATCAACGGGGTGCCTAATCTGAGTGTGCTGGACGGTTGGTGGGCTGAGGGCTACACCGGCGCCAACGGCTGGGCTCTTCCCCCTGCCAAGGGCTATGATGACAGTGAGTGGTGGGCTCGAGATTCCACGGAAGCGGCGCAGTTGTACAGCTTGCTCGAGAACGAAGTTGTGCCGCTGTTCTACAAGCGCGATGGCGACGGGGTCCCGCGTGGCTGGGTTCAGGTGATGAAGGAGGCCATACGGTCGGTTGGACCGTCGTTCTGCACCCGCCGCATGCTGATAGAATACGCCGAGAGGATGTACGTCCCCGCGGCGCGGGCTGCCATCGAAGCTGGCATTCCCTAGCTCATCTGATTACGGCTCAAGTGCTAGCAGGTTGTCGCCGGCGGCCCGAACGAAGTGGGCCCGATAGGCGGTCGTCTCTCTCAGCAAGGCTTCGAGGCTCGCCGTAGCCGCGCTTGGTCCGGCGCCGGGCTCCTTGTCCCCGGCAGAGAGCACCACTTCGTCGCCAGCGACGTGGGCTCGAATTATCCCCCGGGCATCCATCCACGCCAGCCCCGCGCGCACTGTCTCCTCCCGCTGGGCGGTGGCCGCCGCGAGTTCCGAGATGTGGGTGTGGGCGGTGGCAGCGGGCCCGTGCCTGAGTATCCGCGTGAGAAGTCCCGCCAGACGCTCGAGAAACTTCGCTGGCGTGGCCATGCCCGGGTCTGTCGCGAACAGGTGGATCACTGTCGGGGCGACTCGCTTGATCGCGGCCAGCAGCTCGCGGCGCCCGGGCGGAATGGTCCATATGGCGATAGAGTCTGACCGGCCGAGTTCGTAGCGATCTTTGCCACCGATCTCGGATCGATGTTCTGCCTCTGCCCACACCTCGAGGTTCCCCTGTTCGCGCAGTGCCGCGAGCACTCGGTCGGGACTGTCCGCCAGTCTATGGTCTTGGACCTGGACCGTGGGGGTGACAATTCGGCGCGCCTCCACGGTGGGCTCATTCACCCGCGCATCGACCCATTCTAGCTGCGCCTCGGGATGTCCCCGGTAGTTGCTTGCGCGAATCGTGTAGGCGAGGTCGAACCTCCCCTCAGGGAGCGGCAGCCCGGCCCCCTGCCACCACATCACTTCGTGACGCGTGCCGGCCGCGTCCTCGACTGCCAACCGAAAGTGAGCGCCACTTCGTCCCACGCGGTCGGCCCGGCGGAGCCGGAGCTGCCGCGCGGCGAGCACGACCCGGGGATTCCCGGGCCCGAAGGGCGCCAGCCGCCGCAGCTCGCGCGCCAGCTCAAGCGAAAGGCCAGACAGGTCGACATACGCGTCGATCTGGAGGGGAGATGCCGGAGGACGCTCACCGCACTGCTCAAGGACTGTGCGCGAGAGCGCGCGCCGAAACCCCAGGATCCTATCAGGCTCAATGGTCAGCCCGGCAGCCATCGGGTGGCCGCCGAACCGCATGAGCATCTCCGAGTGGCTCGAGAGGGCTTCGATGATGCTGCACCCCTCCACCGAGCGCGCGGAACCCCGCCCTGGCTCGCCGACGGGCGTCGCGATCAGAATCGTGGGGCGATTGTACCTTTCGGCCAGGCGACCGGCCACAATGCCGATCACGCCAGCGGGCCACGCCGGATGGCTCAGCACCAAGACGGGATCGTCGAGCAAGGACGGGTCGCGCGCGATCAGTGCCTCGGCGGCCTTCGTCACCTGGTCGCAGGCCAACCTACGTTGCGCATTCAGCCCCTCGAGCTGACTGGCGATTATCCTCGCCCGGGCCATGTCCGAGGTGGTGAGGAACTCGACAGCAACCAGCGCGTTCGCCATGCGGCCCAGGGCGTTGAGCCGCGGTGCCAGGACGTACCCGATATGCTCCTCGGTCAGGCCCGCTGGCTTAACCTGAGCCGTCTCCATCAGTGCCAGCAGCCCAAGGCGGCCTGTACGGCGCAGGACCTCCAATCCTCGCTGAAGCAGGTAGCGCGTGTCGCGAGTCTGGACGGCGACGTCGGCGACGATCCCAATCGCCACCAGATCCGGGTATTGCGCGGCGGCTCCTCGCTCGCCCCGCTGCTCGTACAGGGCCTCTGCCAATTTGTAGGCACAGCCTACGCCGGGAAGCTCGCGGAGCGGGTGACCCAGAGGTAGCATCTTGGGGTCGACGGCCGCGTAGGCTGGAGATTCCCCAGCAGTCAGGTCGTGGTGGTCGGTGACGACCACGTCTACGCCCTGGGCCTGGGCGTAGACTATCGGACCGTGTGCGGTGATGCCCGTGTCGCACGTCAGCAACAGGTCGATGCCGTCGGCGACGAATTGCGCGAGCTTGGGCTGATTGACCCCGTGGGATTCCTTGTGGCGGTCGGGAATGTGGTAGCGGACGCGCGCCCCCAGGTCACGAAGCGTCGAGACCAGCAGTGCCGTGGCGGTCTGTCCGTCTGCGTCGAAGTCACCCCAGACGAGAACCTCCTCGTCCCGCAGGATGGCACGCTCGATCCGATCGGCAGCCCGCGTGAGGTCAGGCAGGTCGGCTGCGGGCGCGGGCTCGTATAGGTTGGGGTCCAGAAACACCGCCGCGTCGCTCGGAGCCGTGAAGCCGCGGCGTGCCAGGGTCTGTGCGACGAGAGGATGCCCTCTGACCATCGCGGCGAGGTCCGGCGGGACCGGTGCCGGTTGGGGCTCAATCCATTCTCGCTGCGGCGCATCTCTCGGGGGGGCGGCGCCCGTCATCAGTACTCGATCTCCGCGATCTGTTCGAAGTCGATGGCCAGGTCGAGATCGATGGCATCAGTGATGTCTTGGTCTTCGGTCTCCGTGCCCGCCTGACTTGCCCCTGTGCCACGGTCGCAGAGGGGCGCGTACCGGCAGTATCCGCAGCGCGCCTCACGATCGGTCTTGGGATACTGCCCGTCGCGTAGTCCCCGGATCGTCTCGATTAGCGAGACCAGGTACACGGCGTTCGCCTCGTGCTGCGCTGGGTCATAGGCGAAGCGTTCCAGGTCGGTTGGGAAGTTGGCGAACCAGTACACCATCTCGACGGTGTCTGGTGCAAGCGGCTGCCCCAGGTTGAGCTCGTGTCCCGCCAGGACGAGCAGGTAGGCGTAGACTCTGGTCTGCAGCCGAGCTGCTAGCGAGGTGCGGCTTGGCCGCGATTGACTGGTTTTCCAGTCGACGATCACCGCCCGCCGCCCGGGCTCGACGGCGACGAGATCGTACTTCGCGATGAGCCGATGCTTGGCCACAGGCGCCGAGAGCACAGTCTCGGCGTACCGTCTATCCGGCAGGTCCCGCGGAGGCGCTTCCTGATAGTTGCGCCACCAGCGATTGAGCTCATCGTCAATAGGCGGAGGCGCCAGCGCGCCCGGCGCCACGCCTACCGAATGCTGTAGGACCTTGCGGTGGAACGCCTGCCCCGCCACAAGGAGACGCTCCCGCTCCAGAGGCTCCGCTGACTCAGGCGCGGGCCAGGCCAGGCGCTCGACGTAGCGCAGCTCGAAAAGGCGCGGGCAGTCGACGAAAGCCTGTAGGCTTCCCTGGCTGAACTGGAAGTCCGGTGGCAGCTTCATCGACGGCTCCCGCCGGCGAGCCGTGGCGAAGGACGTGCGCTTGTATCCACACTGGGCAGGGACTCGGTCGCAGCCGCGCGTGCGCTCATCTGTCTGCACCCCCTTGGGCGCGCTCCCAGAACGTCTGCAAAGCCAGGTATGGAACAGACGCCTGCTGGTCGCCACGCCTTCCGGTGTTCCAGGTGATGATCAGCGCACGCCGGGCGCGAGTGATACAGACGTACAGCAGCCGCAGGCGCTCGGATGCGTAATCCAGCCGTGCCTGGTGCGTCGCAGGTCCCTCCTCGTACGCGCCGTCCTCGTCAAGAAGCGTTGCGAGCTGAGCCAGCGCCTCCGCTTCGAGATTGAGTTGGTCGCGCACGAACCACTTCTCCGCCAGGAAGCTGTCGTGGGCCATTGCAGACGGGAAGTTGTAGTTGTTGGCCGCGGTAAGATACACCCGGTCCCACTCGAGCCCCTTCGCCTTGTGCGCTGTGGCCACGACAACCCGGCCCTGATACTTCTCGGGATGGAAGCCGCTGTCGTCCGGCCCGAGCCCAAGGAAGCGGCGCTCGTTCCTGGCGATTGTCGCCAGCTCCTGGGTCAACTCGGGGAGGCCCCAGTCAGGATGGGCGTCAGCCGCGCGCCCGAGAAGCAGAGCCAGCTTGTGCGCCACGGCCAGGTCTGCGGGCTCGTCGAAGAGGTCCTGCGCCAGTGTGAGCACCAACTGATCAATGGGCAGTTCGCTCGCTTCCTGCCAGCGGCGTACGAGGCCCCCGAACTGTTCGATCTCCGCGAGTACGCGTGGAAACTCGTCGCCGATCTCCAGTGCAGCGAGCCAATCTCGACTGGGACGCGGCCACAGGAAATCCTCGACGCGCTGGCACCGCCGCAGCGCGCCCGTGACGAATGCCAGGCGCGCCTGGGAGGCCTCATCGCCACGCTCGTCACGGCGCCAGACCTCGTAGACCCGCGCCAGCTTGGCCGGTGAGGCAGGATCGGCAAGGTAGTTGACGACATTGCCCAGCGCGCCCGCTGCCTCACGCGTGGCTCGCGTGCTGCGCAGGAACTCGATGTACGGCACCCCCCGCTCCTTCAGCGCCGTACCGAATTCGAATCCGCGATCGTTGCGCGGGACCAGAATGGCGACCGTCTTGTCTGTGTTCTTGGGCAGCCAGCGGGCGACTGACTCGACGATGGCGCGCAGTTCGGCCGAAGGAGTCCATCTGCGCCCCACGATCTGCACGAGAGACGGATCATCCGGCGGGTTCGGTTGTGGATCCCCGGGTGGGGTGGGCTCGATGTGCGGGGGCGTCAGCGCCTCCCGGACGGGCGGCGACGGATGCTCGGCCTGCGTCCAGTCGATGAGGTGGTTGGCGAGCCGCATCACGCTAACCGTGGAACGGCCGGAATTGGGCAGCTCGCGTCGCACGACCCCCGGCTCGTCGAGGAAGTCGCGCAAGAGCTGGGGGCTCGCTGTCGTGAACGTCTCATAGATGGCCTGGTTGGGATCGCCGACTCGCACCCAATTGCCGACCCGACCGGCCAGCAGGCGCAAGATGCTCTCCTGCAGTTGGCTGCTATCCTGCGCCTCGTCCTCCAGGATGAAGGGCCATCGGAAGCGTAAGCGCTCGAGCAAATCGGCGTCCAGTTGAAGCGCGCGCAGCGCGAGGCGCACCAGGTCGTCGAAGTCCACGGCCCCGCGATAGGTCAGTGCGCGCTGGTAGTCGTCGTAGATTGCCAAGCCCATCTCAGCCAGCGGCAGCGGTGTCACCAGAAGTCGGTCCAGCCTGCCCCGCAACTCCTGAGGGGTCGCCTGCACGTCCTTCGCCTGCCGGATGAAGCTGCTGGCGACGTCGCTCACAAACGT
>JAUVSX010000106.1 GCA_030596915.1 Chloroflexota bacterium
CGCCCAGCCGCCAAGTCCTCCTCGATCTGCCTGTCCCAGACTTCAGCGTGGTAGTCTTCGAGCCAGACAACCAGCTCAGCCAAGTCCATGGCCGGCAGTTGAACAATGGCCCTTTCGATTTGCCTGACTCCCATCTCCTTGATGATCATACTTCAATTCCCGCACCCTTTCGCCGGAGACCCTGTGTTGACAGAAACCCAGGGGAAGCCGTTTGCCAGGCTCCCCCTGTTCTCATTCTCTGGATGCTGTCGTGGGATTCCCCTACAGCGACCAATACCTATGCTACCTGTCATAGTCCGAGTTACAGGTATTTGTAAAGTACCCCCCAGGGGATTCGAACCCCTGTCGCGGGCTTGAAAGGCCCGTGTCCTAACCAGGCTAGACGATGGGGGCGCATGCTGATTCTACCCCCCCGCCAGTTGGCGTCAAGACACAACCGGAAGACACGAGGCGCACGAATTGGCACGGCCGCGCCTACTTCGCGGCCACGATCACCCGTCGAACTCCCTCCGAACACTCGGCCAGCTCAGTATCCCCCACACAAGCGCCAGGAACACCGCGGTTAGAATCAGGTCCCGCGGCCAGGTCTGGCGGGCGTACTCGTTCGCGTCGAACAGGAGATGGTTGACCCACGCGTGGACCTGGTAGAGAGTCGCCACCCCGAGCGTCGCCCACCTCGCCCAATGATAGAACCCCGCCAGGCAGATCGAGCAAACGACCAGCGCTAGCCCCCAGAAGATGCTGGTGGCGGCCAGGTACGCCCAGGAGACGCTCATCTCCAGGTCAGGCAGGCGCGTACTGTAGGTGATAGTCAGGCCCCCGCGCGCCAGGTTCGCTAATCCCACGGCCAGGACCACCGCGCCCAGGCCAATCACCCACTTCCGCGGTCGGCTGAGGCGCGGGGTGCGAGACCTCTCGGGGCCGGGAGACTCCCTCACCACCCTCCACCCATTGAGAGCACACCCGCGAGCCGCTGCGGCACCCCCATCCTCCGCCCCCGCCCCCTTTGTGGGGAAAGGGGGCGGCTGCTGCGCGACCGGTTGGGGATGCGGGTCGCGTTCAGCGCAGTCCGGTCTCCAGCCGCGCGATCACCATGCGCTGGATCTCGCTCGTTCCTTCGTAGATCTCGGTGACCTTGGCATCACGGAAGTATCTCTCGACCGGCAGTTCCTTGCTGTAGCCCATCCCGCCGTGGATCTGAATGGCCTCGGTCGCCACCCACATCGCCGTCTCCGAGGCGTACAACTTGGCCATAGACGACTCAAGCGTGTAGCGGCGGCCTGTCGTCTTCGCCTCCTCCTTGGCGAGAGCGGCCTGGTAGACGAGCAGCCGGCTCGCCTCGATGCGGCACTTCATATCGGCCAGCTTCTGTTGGATCATCTGGAACTGTCCGATCTGCTGACCGAAGGCCTCCCGATCGCGGGCGTACTGGAGAGAGGCCTCGTAGGCTGCCTCGGCGATACCCAAAGCTTGGGCCGCGATGCCAATCCGCCCGGCGTCGAGCACGCCCATCGCGATCTTGAACCCCTCACCCTCTGCACCCAGGCGGCTCCCGACGGGGCAGACGTAATCCTCCAGGTGCACCTCGCACGTGGCCGAAGCCCGGATGCCCAGTTTCGGCTCGACCTTTCCCTGCGAGAAGCCTGCCCTCTCGGTGGCGGCCGTGTCCTCGCTGACGCCCCTGTGGCGTGGGCTGGCATCGGAGTCGGTCTGGGCGAACACGACAATGTATCTCGCCACAGGCCCGCTGGTGACCCACGACTTGGTGCCGTTGAGCACGTAGTGAGAACCATCAGCAGACCGAACCGCCGTCATCCTGATGTTGCCAGCGTCAGAGCCAGACTGGGGCTCGGTCAGGGCGTATGCGCCGACCACTGCGCCGCTCGCGACGGGCGTCACGTATTCCTGTTTCTGCTCCTCGGTCCCGTGGTGCAGGAGGCCATAGCAGAAGAGAGAGTTGTTGACGGACATGATGACGCCGTGGGACGCATCGACCTTGGATATCTCCTCCACCGCCAGCACGTAGGAGAGCGTGTCCATCCCCACCCCGCCGTACGCCTCCGGCACTTCGATGCCCATGAAGCCTTGCTGGCCCATCTTCTCAACAGTCTGGTAAGGAAACTCCCCTGTCTCGTCGCACCTGGCCGCAATGGGCGCAATCTCCTTCTGTGCAAAGCTGCGGGCCATGTCGCGGATCATGCGGTGTTCGTCGCTCAATGACAGGTTCATCGGTTTCCTTCCCGATCGCTTGGGCCGCGGCGCGCGATATCGCACGCCGGGGCTATCAGAGGACTGCCCCCAGTGGCAGGCGCTTGAGGGCAGGATCGTCCCGCTCCCTCGTTTATCCCAAATCCAGTTTGGGATAAACTTGGGATAATGCGTGATGCGTCACTTCATGATGTAGTAGGTGCTGCGCTTGTCCCCAATCTTGAGCAGGATCCCTCGCTTGACCAGGTCAGCTAGATCCAGCCGAAGTGTCTCCGCGGTGACGTCTGTACAGACCAGGCGGTAGTCGCGATTCGTGATGCGGCCATGTTGCTGCATGTATGCCAGCGCCTTGGCCTGCCGCTCGTTCATGTTCGTTGCCCAGGATGGCGAGGGCCTGCGCTCGCGCACGTTCTGGAGGGTGACTGTGAAGCTATAGGGGGTATCCCGGAACCTGGGAAGTGGATGGCCAGCGCGGACCATCTCGTCGAACATGAGGTCTATCCCCAGCCCCAGCTCCTCAATATAGCCCCAGTTGTAGAGGCCGGCGACAATGCGCGGATTCCGCGAGAAGTGCTCCTCCAGAATATTGTCCACAGTGATGAAACCAGGCAGCCCCCCGGGGCTGCTGATCTCCAGGCGATCGCTGAACATGCGAACCTCGATGCGCCGTCCTCCGAGCCGGTAGTCCCGGTGCGCCACCGCGTTGACCAACGCCTCCCGTACGGCGGCCATCGGGTACTCGGTGCGCTCTTTGCGCTCGAGCCCGGTGACGACCGCACCGACGCGCACCTCTTCGCCAAGGACCTCCCACGTCCGCTGGATGATGCGGGCCAGCGGACCGCCGATGTCCTCGCGGCGCCCGTAGCCTGACTGGCCGGCATCGCCCCGAGGCGTCTCACCAAGAAACTTCACGAACGTGAGTGTGCTCTGAGGCACGAAGGCCTTGGGATTGCGCGCGAACAGGAGCACGCCCGCGATGGTCGGGCTCCCGTCGGGGTCCAGCGCGCCTATCTCGACGAGCAGGTCGTCAACCGAGTCGGGCCGAGGCCGGTGGTGGCGCTCCTCCCACTTGGTCGCGAACTCCTCCACCACGTCGTCGTCGAAATCCCCGCGCGCTGCGCCAGGCGCCGTCCCCGCCTCGAAGTCACCCGTCGACTTGGTGGCGGCGAGCTGGCGCACCTCCTCACCGCCCAGCGGGCGGTTCTCCGCACCGGACCGGACCAGCACGCGCCCGTCCGCGAGGGTGTGCAGCTCGGGGCTTCGCGGGACGACGATTGCGATGGCCATGCTCTCTTCTGCCGCAGCCTGGTGCCAGCGAACCTCCACCGGTGGGCGGCACTGCTCCAGAGCGGCTTTCAGCGTCACATCGACCTCGTCCTCATAGACGTGACCCGTCGCCTGCCCCGTTTCATCGACTCCGATGAGGATGGTGCCGCCATCGGAGTTGGCGAACGCGACGAGCGTCTCCGCCATAAGCTGGACCTCTGGCTCCGCCACAGGTGACAGCGTCTGGCTGGGCCCTTGCTTCAACGACCTTCCCCACATCTGATTCTACCCCGCCCGTCGACCCACAGCCGGTCTGCCCGGCCTGTCACGACGCAGGCTGCGCCTCAGTTTCTCCGCGTAACACGGCCACGGAGGTTGTTGCGTCACCCGATTTCAGGTTGACCACCCTGGCTCCGCGAGCTGTGCGTCGTATCTTGGGTATGTCAGCCACACTGGTGCGCAGTACCATGCCATCCGCTGAGATAACGATAATCTCGTCCATAGGTCGTACCGTGCGAGCGGCTGCGATCACGCCACTCACGCCCGTATCGCGGCCAAGACAGCGAACGCCCATCGTGTAGCGATTCCTCACCGGGAACTCGCTGAACGCAGATCGTTTGCCATAGCCCTTCGTCGTTAGCACAAGCAACTCGCTGCGCTGCTCGACCAGGCACGCGCTCGCGACCCGGTCATTTCCGACCAGCTTGATAGCATGGACGCCGGCAGCAGCGCGCCCCATCGACCGCACGTCACTCGAGCGGAAGCGCAGAGCCTGGCCCTGCTCGGTGACGACGATCACGTCGGGAGCGTCCTGTGTCAGCAGGACCCAGCCCAGCTCGTCGTCCTCTCCCAGATTGATCGCGATCAGCCCGCTGGGCCGCACCCTACTGAACTCGGCCAGCGGGGCCCGTTTGACGCGCCCGCGCGCGGTGAACATCATCAGATGGCCAGGCTGGTCGAAGCTCGAGATGGCCATAGCAGCCGTGATCCGCTCACCCGCATCGAGAGGAAGCACGCCAGCCAGGAGCGCGCCTTTGGCGGTACGGTTCGCGGCCGGGATCTGGTACGCCCGTTCCTGATAGACCTTGCCCCGGTTGCTGAAGAAGAGAACCGCATCCAGGGTATGGGTAGGGAAGAGGGAACTGACATCGTCCTCGTCTCCGGTCGTCATCCCAATCACACCGCGCCCGCCGCGGCCCTGGGCGCGGTACGTGTCCACGGGCACCCGCTTAACGTAGCCCCGCTGGGTGATGGCGACCAAGACTTCTTCCTCGGCGATCAGGTCCTCCTCGTCGATCTCAGCATCGCCAACGACAATCCGAGTGCGACGTCCATCGCCATACGTGCGCTTGAGTTCCTCCAGCTCCTCCCTGATAAGCGCGAGTATCTTGTGGGGCGAGGCGAGCAGGTCCTCCAGGTAAGCGATCCGCTGCATCAGCTCCAGGTACTCGTCATCGATCTTCTGCCGCTCCAGCGCCGCGAGACGACGCAGTCGCATATCGAGGATCGCCTGTGTCTGAATCTCCGATAGCTTGAACCGTTGTATGAGGCGCTGGCGAGCCGTATCGACATCGGGGGACTCGCGGATGGTTGAGATGACGGCGTCAATGTGGTCGAGGGCGATCTTCAGCCCCTCGAGGATGTGCGCCCGTTGCTTAGCCTTCTCCAACTCGAAACGCGTCCGACGGATCAACACATCCTCGCGGTGCACGATGTGGATCTGAAGCGCCCGCTTGAGGCTGAGCAGGCGGGGTTCGTTCTCAACCAGCGCCAGCATCTGCACACCGAACGTGGATTGGAGGGCCGTGTACTTGAACAAGCGGTTCAGCGTCTTCCGCGGCTGCGCAGCGCGCTTGAGTTCGATGACAATGCTCATCCCGCGCCGGTCGGACTCGTCCCTCATGTCGGATATGCCATCAAGCTGGCCGGAACGCACGAGCTCCGCAATGCGTTCGAGCAGGGCGGACTTGTTCGTCTGGTAGGGCAGTTCGGTCACAACGATCCGATGGCGGCCGCCAGACATCTCTTCGATGTGCGCTATCGCTCTCACGACGATGCGACCGTGACCCGTGGCGTACGCCTGTATGATTCCCTCTCGCCCGATGATTGTGCCGCCCGTGGGGAAGTCGGGCCCCTCCACGTAGTGCATCAGGTCCTCGACCGCGACCTCGTCCAGGTCATCCCAGCGGTCGATGAGATGGATTAGCGCATTGCAGACCTCGCCCAGGTTGTGGGGTGGCGTGTTCGTCGCCATCCCGACGGCGATGCCCGAGGACCCGTTGACGAGCAGGTTCGGCAGGCGGGACGGCAGCACAACGGGCTCCTGCAGCGTGGCATCGAAGTTGTCGACCCAGTCGACCGTGTCCTTCTCAATGTCGAGCAGCAGTTCAAGAGCGATACGGGAGAGTCGCGCCTCCGTATAGCGCATCGCGGCCGGGCTGTCGCCATCGATCGAGCCGAAGTTGCCCTGCCCGTCGACCAGCGGATAGCGCAGGCTGAAGTCCTGCGCCATACGAGCCATTGCCTCGTAGACGGACACGTCGCCGTGGGGATGGTACTTTCCGAGCACCTCGCCGACGATTCGGGCGGATTTCCTGTAGGAGCTTCCGGGCCGCATGCCCATGTCGTGCATCGCGTAGAGGATGCGCCGGTGAACGGGTTTGAGGCCATCGCGGGCGTCCGGCAGGGCACGTGCGACGATGACGCTCATCGCGTAGTCGAGGTATGCGCTGCGCATCTCGCGCCCGATGTCTACAGGCTGAACGATGCCAATCTCCAAGTGTGGCCTCCGACCGAGAGTGCGCGAACTGATGTTCGCAACACAATTATACCCAAACAGACCTAGATGGCGAAGTTTCGCCCAGCGTGAAGGGGGCAATCCAGGCGCGAGATCGAGGAGCCCGTGCCCTAGTGGGCGGCTCGCCGCGTGTAGCGGTACACGTCGATGTGCGAGAAGTGAGCCACGAACTCGCGCTGCATATGAGCATCCAGCCACCGTTGCGTGAGCTGTCGCTCGTCCCACATCCCGACTTCCGTAGCGACCAGCCAAACGGCGCCATACCCAGCCGTGATCTGCGCCATCGTCTGGGCTAACTGCTCTTCGGTCGTCAGGTACGTGCCATCGGCGACTCGATGGTTGGTGTAGGGGCCGTCCGCGTAGGCGTACGCTGACTCAGGGTAGTAATACTCAAACGCGTGCCTGGCGTGAGGAATCTGGAATATGACCAGGTCGCCCACCACAAGCTCGGGCACGTCGCCAGAGATGACGAGCGGCAGCTAGCTCCGCACGCTGAGGCCGTCTGCTGGAACGGCGACGGTCTCTTGGTCGTTCTCCGCGCCGTAGCTGGAGACGAAACTCGCGGCAGCCCGGAAGTCCGCCTTCGTCGGCGTGGCGAGTTGCACGTACGCGCTGGCGAGGTTCGATGTGAGGAATACGACCGCGATCACAGCGATCATCATGCGGGCGCGGTCCCATAGACCCATGATCGAGGACAGGCCCAGCCCGACCAGCAGGTAGAACGCTGGTGCGCTCCAGATCAGATACCGATCGGCGAAGATGGGCTGCCAGCGTGAAATCACGCCCACGACTACAGCCGGCAGCGCCACCCAGACGATCAGCGACAGCCCCGCCCTGACTCTGCCAGGCCGCTCGAGTTCGTCTGGGCGACGGGCTAGAGGGATCAGAGCGACGAATGCCAGTCCCCACACCGCCAGTGCAACCATAATCTTCGCTATCACTGGCAGCCATTCACGTGCTGGATAGGGGCCGAGGCTCCATGCGGTGAGCAGCGTGGCAACTATCCGAGTCAAAGAGGTCGGGGGAAAGCCGGTCGCGCGGCTCTGAAACAGAAGCGGCGCCTGCCAACTCAGCAGAGGTAGATACGGGAGCGTCAGGCAGACCGCGCTCACCAGCCCACCAAGCCACTGCCGGCGCGTGCGAGGGCCCCAGACCACGACCATGGCAGCCTGCACAGGGATCAGCAACGCGGCCAGAATGTGGGAATAGGCGGCCAGAGTGGTTGCGACGATCTGCACGGCCCACCACCACCATCCGCAGCCCTCGAATGCCCGGCGGAGCGCGTAGATGGCCAACAGCGCCAGGGCGGTGATCCACGTGTACATCTTCGCCTCGACGCTGTACCAGGCGAGATATGGAACAGAGGCTATCAGCAGCGCGGCGAGGACGCCGGTCGTGCGGTCGAACAGGCGGCGCCCGAGCGCGAAGACGAGGGGCACACACAGCACCCCGAAGAAGAGCGAGAGAAACCGCACGGCGTAGGCGCTCGCTCCAGACGCCGCAATCCAGCCGCGCAGCAGCAGGAAGTACAGCGGGCCATTCCAACCTGGCCGCGTGAAGTTGGCGGCCATCTCCCGCCACGCCACATTCGCGAAGCGTACCGCATCGACCTCGTCGCGCCACATCGACTGGGCGTCGAGAAAGGTGGCGCCCAGAGCGAAGGCTATCAGCGCGAGCAGGCTGACGGGGACGAGAGGCCAGCGGCGGGAGCGCCTCATTTCGTGCTGCGACGGTGCCAGGTGAGAGAGACGAAGACGACGCCCACCCCAAGCACGACGCCTAGCCCCACCCACAGAAGCGTCCATCCGGCCTTGGCCAGGGGAGAGATCGGTGCGCCGGAAGCTGCAAGCGGGGCACCAGCGGCAGTGACGGGTGTAGGCAGCGGCGACTGGCTGGCGCCGAGGGGCAGAATGGCCGGCAGCCAAATCGCCGCAGCCAGCGCCAGGAGTGCGATGGCTGCTATTGCGAGCCAGAGACGGGTAACCTGAGACTGACGCATAGCGTGGTGGCGATTATAGCGCAAGGGGGCGCCTGGGCCATCCGAAGCGAGGGCTCACCGTGTGGCTAGCGCGCGTTGCGCCGGCTGTCGACGCTGACGCGCGCATCGGGCAACTGGCAAGCGGATGGGGGCTTGCGCTAGCGACGCATACGCCACGCCCACACAGTGACCAGCAGCAGCACGATGGCTGACGAGCCGAGCGCGATCTGGAACGCCAGCCAGGGGGA
>JAUVSX010000442.1 GCA_030596915.1 Chloroflexota bacterium
CGTCCACTTCTACCACGGCTTTCGAGACGCTTGGCAGGGCCTCACCAAGAGCGCCTTCGCAGCACTCGACTGCCGGATAGTGCCGGTCGTCCTGATGATCGTCTTCTACGGCTTCCTCTTCCTTTGGCCGGTCGTGCTCCTGGTGCGCGGCCTTCTACAGGGACGCCTGGGGGCCCCTTCGCTGCGACTCGCGGTGCTGCACGTCCTCCTCAACAGTGGTCTGTGCTACACCCTGGCTGCGCGCCTCCGTCTGCCGCGGCGCACGGCGCTGCTCTTTCCGCTCACGATTCTGCTTGCGATTGTCATCCTGTTTGACGGGATGCGGCAGGCGTTTGTCAGCGGTACCGGCTGGAAGGACCGGGTCTACCAGATGCGAAACGGGGTCCTGCGACACTAGACCTGAGGAGGGCAATGGAACGCACAGTACCCAGTACCGAGAGCGAAGAGATAGAGCTCTACCAGCGCACCTACTACTCGCTGCTGCGCACGACCGACGAGGTGCAGATTCGGTCGCTTGTCGAAAGCCACACCCACATGCAAGCCTCCCTGCACGTCAGGGCCGGCCAGCCGGAGATTGATCTCGACGCACTCGTGTACACTACCCTACGCCTCCCACCGCAGATAGCACAGGTGCGCCTTGTCGTCATGAGCCCCTCAGAGCAGGCCCTGCAGGCCGGGGGGTACCGCGACGTGGTCCGGTGGCAGCCGGCAAGATCCCCGGTACGTCGGCGCCGCATGCATTTCGATGGGTGTGAGACTCTAGCCGTCTTCATCGCTAGCAGATCCGACATCGATGACCTCATCCCCATGCTCACGGCCTACCAGATCGAATGGAACAAGGTCCATCTACGGCTGCACGGCACGCCCGTCGCCGAGAGGCTATCAGACTGCGTTGAGGCCGGGGCGCCAGCGGACGAGCAACTGCGGGCCGAAATCGGCCGCTTGCTGGAGCTGTCGGAGACGGGGATGGCTCGGCTCGTGTCCGCCTGTCTCGGCCGGTTCCCGCGCACGCTGCTGTCGGCAGCCCTCACGGAGAAGCGCTTCGCCGTCCGCCTGCTGGCAAGCTCGTACGTGGACTACCGGCGGGCCGCCCGCTATTGGTGGGAGCACATCGTCGATAACGTACCCATTCAGTTGGCCGACCGATCAGTCTACTTCGTTTCGAGCAACACCCACAGCCTTGTGAATCTGCTGACCAGTCGCGCCCTGCGGCGCGAGCAGGAACTGATCCGTTTCATCGAGGAGGCAGGGGATCCCCGTCTCAGCGATGAGTTCAACGCTATCCAACAAGACGCGGTTCCCAGCAACTGGCAGAACTTCCTCTACTACGTCTTCAAGAAATACATTGCCGCTGAACAGGGACCGGCGGCCGCCAGCGCCTGTGATGAGGAGATGTGTGCCTGCGGTATCTGGCACGTGCCTAGCCTGCACTACCTGGACGTGGGTGCTCAGGTAGTCGCCCTGCGAGACCTTCGCCCCGAGTGGCTCGACCCCCGGGTGCGGGTGGATGGCGTGGAACTCCTGCGCGATTCGGACGCCGTGATCCTGAACATAGACTATCCCCTGGGAGTCGGGGCGTACCGTGTGCTGACACAGGTTACGAATGGCATCGGGAGATTGGAAGGGCTCTACATTCTCGGCAAGGCCGCGACGCTGAACGGGCGCGTAGGCGACGTGATGGTACCCGGAGTGGTGCACGACGAGCAATCTCAGAACACCTATCTCTTTCGCAACGCGTTCAGCAGTGCCTACGTGCGCCCGTACCTGGTCTACGGCACCGTGCTGGATAACCAGAAGGCGATCAGCGTCCGGGGGACATTCCTGCAGAACAAGCAATACATGGACATCTTCTACCGGGAGGGCTTCACGGATATCGAGATGGAGGCCGGTCCCTACCTGTCCGCCGTCTACGAGGCGACCCGTCCCGAGCGCTACCCGTCCAATGAGATCGTCAATCTATACCCGGCCCCCTTGGAGATCGGAATCCTCCATTACGCATCGGACACCCCCTTCACGAAGGGTAAGACCTTGGCCGAGCATCTGTCATACTACGGGGTCGATGCGACCTACGCATGCTCGGTCGCGATCCTGCGGAGGATCCTGGAGCGGGAGGTGGCGGCAGTCCGGCGCGGCCGCCGGGGGATAGATACGCGAGGTCCGGAGGAAGCGTGACCGAGGGGCACATCGGACAATCGATCGCTCGCATCGACGCCCGCGCCAAGGTGACAGGCGAGGCGACCTATCCGGCTGATCTCTCTATGCCGGACATGCTCCACGCCAAGGTGCTGTTCGCAGGTCGGCCCCACGCCCGCATCCTGAACATCGACACGACGGCGGCGGAAGAGGCGCCCGGCGTTGTAGCCATCTTCACCGCGCAGGACGTACCGGTCAACGAGTACGGGCTCCAGACCCGAGATCAGCCGGTTCTGTGCGGTCCCGGTTCGACCAGCCCTGGGGCCGACGTCGTGCGGTTTGTTGGGGACCAGGTGGCATTCGTCGTTGCCGAGACGGATCGCGCGGCTGCACGCGCCCGCGACCTGATTGCCGTTGAGTATCAGCACCTTCCAATCGTCGCCGATCCTTTCGCCGCTCTCGAGCCTGGCGCGCCCCAGCTACATCCTCACCGACAGCCCAATAGCACCCACGCCGAGCTTAGCGTTGAGGGCAACCTCGTCTGTCACCACCAGATCCGCCGCGGAGACATGGAAGCTGGCTGGGCACAGGCCGATGTGACCGTCGAGGGGGAGTACTTCACACCCTCACAGGAACACGCCTTTCTCCAACCCGAGTCGGGATTGGCCTACATCGATGACGAAGGCCGGGTGACTGTGGCCGTCGCCGGTCAGTGGGTCTGGGAGGAACGGGAGCAGATCGCCCACGCGCTCGACATTCCCCCGGATCAGCTTCGTGTGCTACACCCCGCTATCGGGGGCGCATTCGGAGGGCGGGAGGACATGTCGATCCAGATAGTGTTGGCGCTGGCCGTCCGGAAACTGCGGCGGCCGGTCAAGGTCGTTTGGACGCGCGAGGAATCCGTGATTGGTCATTGTAAGCGGCACCCAATGTGGTTCCGCGCCAAGCTCGGCGCCACGACGGAGGGCAAGCTTGTCGCGGCGGATGTCCGCGTCGTCGCTGACGGTGGAGCCTACTGCTACACGACGAACAAGGTCTTGGGCAACACAGCCATCTGCTGCACGGGCCCGTACGAGATACCCAATGTGTCAGTCGATGTGGGTGGCGTCTCCACGAACAACGTCCCGAGCGGAGCCATGCGCGGCTTCGGCGCGCCGCAGGGTCACTTCGTCGCCGAGACCCAGATGAACAAGCTGGCTGCTGCGTTGGGGATGGATCCCATCGAGCTGCGGATGAGAAACTTGCTTCGCGATGGAACCATCACGACGATGGGCACGCCCCTGCCGGGCGGCGTCAGCCTCGTCGAGGTCACGGAACGCTGCGCCCGCGCGGCCGGGTGGCAGGAGACCGCGGATGGTTGGCAGCGGCCGGCGACCGCCGA
>JAUVSX010000362.1 GCA_030596915.1 Chloroflexota bacterium
ATTGAGGGCGATGCCATGAAGCTGGCGCGCCGCCTCGCACGCGAGATGGGCGGGCATGTGCGCACCCACCGGCAGTTCGGCACGGCGCACTGGGCGCCATCGGAACGCGTGTGGCGTGCCCTGGGTGTCCCCCGCGCGGGGCGCGAAGTTCCGTCCGGGGTTGACCTTGTGACCGCCCGAACGGAGTTCTATACGTATCCGACCGCGCTCCCAGAAGTCGCCCGTAGTTCGATCAAACAGGACCTGCATCGGCGCGATTTCACGATCAATACGATGGCGATCCGCCTGGACCCAGACCATTGGGGTGAGCTACTGGATTTCTACGGAGGTGAGGCCGATCTGCGCAACTGCGTCATCCGGGTTCTGCACAGTCTCAGCTTCGTCGACGATCCGACGCGCATGCTTCGTGCCGCCCGCTTCGAGGTACGCCTGGGGTTCAAGATCGATCCCCGCACACAGGAACTCATCACGAGTGCTCTCCCGCTGTTGGACCGCGTGACGGGGAGCCGCATCCGCCACGAGCTTAACCTGATCTTCCAGGAGGGTGAGCCGGAACGCATCGTCTGTCGCCTCGGTGAACTTGGGGTGCTCTCCGGCATTGACACCGACCTGCGATGCGACGAGTGGTTCAGTCGGAAGTGCCGTGATCTGCGCGAGGAGGTGAACCTTGGGCCGTTTGGGCTCGGAGCCGCTGACTCGTCTTTCCTCCATCTGAGCTTGTTGACCTATCGGGCAGGCCGCGAGGCAGTCGACCGGCTGATCGGGCGACTGCAACTGCCGCGGGATGACGCCGAGGACCTGCGCCTACTGCAGGACCTACGAGACACGATGCCCCCGGCAGGGGCACGCAGGCCGAGCGAGATATCCCATCTCTTGCGACCAAGCCCCGCCCGGGTTCTGGCTGCCGCCTGGCTGGGGACGGATCCCGGGACGCTGCGGAACCAGATTGCCCTCTACCAGGAGCAGTGGCGCCTCATCGTGACAGAGATCAATGGCGACGACCTGAAGGCGATGGGCCTGAAGCCAGGACCGCTGTTCGGTAGGCTGCTTCGAGCACTCTTGGATGCGCGCATCAATGGCGATGTAGCCAGCCGCCGCGAGGAGGAGGCCCTCTTGGAGGCTCTGTTGACGACCATTGCTGGTGATGCCGCGCAACTGGCCAGGAAGCGCGGCGACGCGTAGGTGGCGTCCGGCGCGGCGACGAGATGCAGCCGCTCACGTCGAGAAACGGCGTTGCCGCCAGATCCGCTGGATATGCGGGCCGCCTGTGGTATAATCGACACCTGACTCGTGGACACCGCGATCGCTCGGGCCACCTCTGTGGCACGACACCGAACAGGAGGGACACGTGAGGCCACCACTCGATCCGATTCTTATTCACATCACACCGACGTTCGGCATCCACTGGTATGGCATCTTGATCGTCTCCGGAATAATGCTCGGCGCTTCCTACGCCGCCTGGCGCGCAAAGCTTGATGGCGAGAATCCTGATCACATTTGGAACTCACTGATACTGGCGGTCGTCCTGGGAATCATCGGGGCTCGCCTGTACCACGTATTCTCCGAACCTGAAGGCGGGATGGTGGGATGGAGCTACTACCGGCAGCATCCGATCGAGATACTCTACATTTGGCAGGGCGGCCTTGGCATATACGGGGCCATCCTGGGTGGGATCCTTGGGGTGGTCATCTACACGTGGCGCGCCGGCCTGAGACCGCTTCAGTGGCTCGACTACGGTGCCCCGGGGTTGGCTCTGGGACAGGCCGTCGGTCGCTGGGGCAACTTCATCAACCAAGAGCTCTACGGCCCGCCTACGACCCTGCCCTGGGGCCTGATCATCGCACCCGGGCACCGCATCGACCAGTACGCAGACCTGGTCGCTTATCCGCCCGACACCCTGTTCCATCCGACATTCCTCTACGAGTCAATCTATGCTTTCTTGCTGTTCGTCACGCTGGCGCTGATCTCCGTCAAGCTGAAGGACTACCTCCTTCCCGGGGACATCGTCTTGGGATACCTTGTCGGCTACTCCGTAGGGCGGTTCTTCGTCGAGTTCTTCCGTCCCGACGCGTGGCTGATCGGCCCGATTGCGGCTGCGCAGCTCTTCGCTGTGATAATTGCCCTGGTTTCCGCGGCCATTCTGATCATCAGGCACTTGCGCGCCAAACCAGCAACCCAGCCTGACACACCTTCGGAGGTAGCGACGGCCGCGCCAGGGATCGAGCCCGAGGTCCTTGCCCAGGATGATGTGAACGGCTAAGCGGCGAAGGATCACGTGGCGATCACTACACGCCTGGCGCCTGCGCCTCTCGCGTCCGTCGCTCGCGCCAGCGATCATCGCCCCTCCCGCCTGACCTGGGGGCAAGGGCAAACAACCGCACACGCTTGCCGACCAAGCGACATAGCACGCTGCCTGATTGGCCCGATGGAACGCTTGGGCTACCCCAGCTGGCGACACCCACTGCTCCTGGCAATGGGTCTCTTCCGGCTTCGTCGCAAAGGAGACTGAATGTCGCGCGGAGAAGACCTATACCAGCTCCAGTGCCTGGATCGCGAGGGGGAGGGCAAGCGACGCCGTCTAGCGGAAGTTGAAAGCGAGATGGCTGACACCAGCGATCTTGAGCAAGCCCGCCAGAGGCTGTCGCAAGCGACAGTCGTCGCGCGCAGGTCCACGGCCCACCAGACGGACCTCGAGCTGGCGCTCCAGGGCCTGGTCGACCGCATCGCGCGGGAGGAGAAGCGCCTCTATGGCGGGACGGTCAGGAATCCCAAGCAACTTGAGGAACTGCAGCAGGAGATCGCTTCTCTGCAACGCCGTCAGGCGAAACTGGAGGATGATCTCTTGATTGCAATGATCGAGGGTGAGGAGGTCGAGTCGCGACTGCGTGAGGCCGGTGAGTTGCTAGAGGCAAGCGAGACCGGTCACCGCGCGAGGCAAACAGAGCTTGGCGCCGAACGAATCGCGCTGGACCTCCGACTGGCGGAGATCAGCGCAGAGCGAACGGCGCTGATGCCAGGCATCAGTGCAGCCGACCTCGCTGACTACGACAGTCTGAGGCGGCGAAAGGGCGGACTGGCGGTCGCCCAGGTGCGCAGTGACACATGCACCGTGTGCGGCGTCGCAGTTTCGGCAAACCGCAGATGGCATCTGCGCGAAGGCGACCTGGTCCACTGCGGCAACTGCGAGCGCATAGTCGTGCTCGTCTGAGGGGCTCGCATCGCGGCGCAATCGCGCCCTCATAGCACGGGATCCCTCCGGCTGGCGCCTCTCCGCGGGTCAGTGGTGATACCACTTCAGACCACTGGCCCCGCACCGGACGACCCTTTGTGGCCGCAGCGCATTCAGGCTCACCAACGTTTGACCTCTCCAGCGAGCTCTGCTATATTCGTGAGAGGCCGCAAACGGGGGTGCTGGGACCCGCACGCGGTTGGTGGTAGGGCTATCCGCCCAGGGAGACGTATCATGGAGGAGCGAATCCTCATCATCGAAGATGACGACGCACTGGCGCGTCTCATGCGCCTCCAACTGGGGCGAGGCGGATACGAGGTCATCATTCGCGGCGACGGTACCAGTGGACTAGCTGCAGCGCGCGACGCGGATCCAGATCTCGTCCTCCTCGACGTCCTCTTGCCAGACGTGGACGGCTGGGTCACTTACGAGCGGATGCGGGAGATCACTGACGCTCCAATTCTGTTCGTCACGGTGCTGGGGGCTGACGAAGACACCACGCGCGGGCTCGAGATGGGTGCCGATGACTACATCGTCAAGCCGTTCAGCTACAAGGAGCTTCTCACACGAGTCAAGTCCGCTCTGTACCGGGCCCGTCGGTCGGCCGCGCAGAGATTGACCTATCAGAATGGCCCCCTTCGCGTGGACCTTCAGACCCACATCGTCAAGCTCGACGATGAGCGTATCTTCCTCACGCCGCTTGAATACAAGCTGCTATCCACCCTGGTCCAGAATACGGGGCGTGTCGTCTCCCACCAGACCCTATTGCGCCGCGTCTGGGGTCCCCAGTACGAAGACAGGCGACAGTACCTCAAGCTCTACGTCTGGTATCTGCGACAGAAGATAGAACCCAATCCGTCCCAACCCAGGTTCATCATCACGGAGCGCGGGGTCGGGTATCGGCTTGCCGCTCCCAAGGGATAGCACCCCACTGCGCCGCTCTGAACGAGGCCGTGCGGTGGCTCTAGAACAGCGCGACGACGAGGC
>JAUVSX010000476.1 GCA_030596915.1 Chloroflexota bacterium
CCAGTGATTACCTTCCTCATCTTGCAGCGACAGATGATCCGGGGCCTTACGATAGGAGCTCTGAAGGGATAGCACTCTTCCTCGACGTCACCGCAGTTCCGCATTCCCCCGTGAGGAGGGCGACAATATGACCCGTGAGCGATCGTTGCTTGTTGGCTGGTCCTCGGTCAGTATCACGCCGGTTCTCCCTGTCCAACTGACCGGGCAGCATCACGTGCGAATCTCGGAATACGTGCGAGATCCGGTCACCGCGACGGCGCTGGCGCTTGCGTCTGAGGGGGCCGAGGACTGCGCTCGCGAGCAGGCCGTCATCGTCTCGTGTGATCTCGCCCACATCATACGGCCAATCCAGGATAGCGTGCGGGAGGCCCTGGTTGGGCGGGTTGATGGGTTGGATCTCAGCAAGCTGTTCCTCGTCGGGACACACACCCATACGGGACCGACGGTGCGGGAGGGTAACTTCCCGGAGC
Source organism: Chloroflexota bacterium (assembly GCA_030596915.1). Taxonomy (GTDB): domain Bacteria; phylum Chloroflexota; class Anaerolineae; order B4-G1; family B4-G1; genus JAUVSX01. Next base: position 471 of record JAUVSX010000476.1, read on the forward strand.
CCCCGCCCGGCGTGATGCGCCCTGCTGAGTACGTCGAGTTCCTCGTGGCGCGTCTCGGGAATCTGGTGGCGGACGCATGGCAGAGCCGCAGACCTGGCGGCGTGAGCTGGGCGCTGGGGCACGCGGCCGTGGGCTTCAACCGGCGGGTGGCCTACGACGACGGCACGTCGAAGATGTACGGCAGCACAGATACGCCGCGCTTCGTGAGCTCCGAGGGCGCCAACGATCACGGCGTGGAGATGCTGTTCTGTTGGGACAAAGATAGGGAACTCACGGGAATCGTGATCAACCTCGCGTGCCCTTCTCAGGTCGTGGAGATGAAGCACTTCATCTCGGCGGATTTCTGGGGCGCCGCGCGGGAGCGGATCCGCGCGAGGCTCTCGAAAGATCTGTACGTGGTGCCGCTCTGCAGCGCCGCCGGCGATCAATCGCCGCGCGACCTGGTGAGACGAGGTCGCGGCGAAGCTGACTTCCGGGACGAGTCTGGTCTGGAGGAGATGGGACGCCGGATTGCCTGGGCCGTCGATGATGTGATGGAGGCAGCTCGGTCTGACATCCGGGACAGCGTGTGTTTCAGACACAAGGTGGAGACATTGCACCTTCCGATGCGGCGGGTGACGCAGTCTGACTACGAGCAGGCGAAGGTGGCCTACGAAGAACTGAGTGCAGACAATCCAACGCCGGGATCCGGGGAGGCAGGTCGGGCCGCGCGCTTCCGGCGTGTGATGGACAAGTACGAGGAACAGGGTGAGAGCCCGACGTACACCCTGGAGCACCACGTGATTCGCCTGGGCGACGTCGCGCTGGCGACGAATCCCTTTGAGCTGTTCCTCGATTACGGGCTGCGGATCAAGGCGCAGAGCCGGGCTGTGCAGACCTTCGTCGTCCAACTGGCGTGCGATCGTGGCGTGTATCTGCCTACGGCGAAAGCCCTCCAAGGTGGTCACTATGGGGCGTCACTTACAGAGGCGCCGGTCGGGCCGGAGGGTGGTGAGGTGCTGGTGAGGCGGACGGTCGAGTTGATCAACGGCCTCTGGGGTGCGTGATTCGACGGTCGCGCCGGCTTGGCACTGGGAAGCGACACCCTCTTCGCATATGCCACTGAGCAGTGCCCGCGAGGCAAGTTCGACGGGGCAGGGCCTCAGCGACTCGGACGTCACGGAACCAGTGGGGCGGTGCTCGAGCCGGGCCTGCCTCTCCGCGCTGATCGCCTCCCGCACCCGCGCGAATAGTGCGTGGCAGCAACCGGGCTTGAGTCAGTTGATGTGCATCGAATTGCGGCATTGAGCGTGGTTTGACACCCCCAGGAGGAACAAGGTGAGCGACAACCAGGTGCTACGGGCTGGAGCTGCAGCGGTAGACATTACGCCCGATATGGACATCCAGATCGCGGGCGACATCGGCCGCCGCCGGCCTGTTGAGGAGATTCGGGAGCACATCTACGCTCGAGCGCTGATGCTGGAGGCTGGCGAGACCAGGTTCTGCATCCTGTCGCTGGATCTCTTGTCGGTGACCCCCAAATGGGTCGATCAGATCCGCGCATGCGCGTCCGATCGAGTGAACATAGACCCGCGGGCCGTCATGGTGCATCCGGTGCAGAACCACTCCGCGCCAAGCCTCGGGAATCCGATGTCGAGCGACGACTACGAGGGCATCCCGGACGACCTGTGGTGGCTGCGAGGCGGAGATGCCCGCTACGACGAGCCGACCGTCGGATCGATCATTCAGGCAATTGAGGAAGCCGACGCAAGCAAGGTACCGGTATCCGTGCACGTCGGACGCGAGATTGACGGGCGGGCGGCCTTCAACCGGCGCTTCGTGATGCGTGACGGGACGGCGCGTGGCCATCCCAAGGCCCACGAGCGCAAGGATATCCTGTATTGCGAGGGGCCGATCGACCCAGAAGTGGGCGTCATGGCGCTAAGGGGCGCCGAAGGCGGCAACGTGGCTGCGCTTCTCCACTACACGTGCCACCCCGTGCACGGCTATCCCAATAACTATGTCATTGGCGACTGGCCCGGCACGTGGGCCTCAGCAATGCGCGGGCCGCTGGGGGCGGGCTGCGTCCCTCTGGTGATCAACGGCTGCTGCGGCAACGTGCACCACAACAACCATCTGGATCCCACGCACGTGAACAACCACATCCGAATGGGCTCCCTGCTCACGGAGTCCGCGGGCAAGGCGATGGCCGACCTGGAGCTGCAGGACAGGCCGCTGCTCGACTGGCGCAGCACGAAGGTGCGCATCCCGCTCCGCCGCCTTTCAGAGGAGGATCTGACTGCGGCCCACCAATACCTGGCGGACTATCCGGAACCGCCGCAGCGTGCCGAAGTCACGGATGCGGTGGCCTTCGAATGGGACTGGGCCTACGCCCACTCCAACATCGATCTGGCAGCGAAGCAGGCGGGCCAGCCGTATCATGATTACGAGATTCAGGCAGTGCGCATTGCCGACAGCGTCGTACTGGCCCTGGTCGGAGAGCCATGGGTCGAGGGGGAGCGACGGAGCAGACTGGAGTCGCGCGCCGACGACAGCTGCGTGGCGCACATGTCCAACGGGCACGCGGGATACGTTCCGACAGGAGAGGCGCTCGAGCGGGGAGGCTACGAGACTGACACGTCGAACGGATCGCAGTTGGCGCCAGAGGCACTGGATATGATTTGCACCGCG
>JAUVSX010000029.1 GCA_030596915.1 Chloroflexota bacterium
ACGATCACGTGCGTTCGCTGTCCCCTGACTTCCGGCAGGCTCGGTGGGGCACTCCAGGTGAAAGAGAGCATCTCCATCGGTTGAACCGCCATCACGCGCAGTCCTTCGCCGCCACGCTCGCCGGGTGGGGCTGTGGGGTTGAAGAGGATCTCGTACGTCCCACCCGGGCGCAGGTCTACGTTGCAGGCCGGAGCGAAGAACGAGGTCACACCCTCTTCGGTCGTCCAAGCGTGCCAGACTTCCGCCAGGGGCGCTGGTACGACGATCTCACCGCGAATCGCGCGTTCGCTTTCTTCCGAAGCCATCGGTCGCTCCTTTCTGCTGAGAGCTCTGCCAGTCCCCAGATGCCGCTCACCAGACCGCGCTGCCCTTGCCAGATCGGGACGCCGGTTGGCTTGGGGAGGCGCCGGACTGGCGGTCCGGAGGCGGGCTAGCCAGGCCGGCGCCAGGTCTGCCACAGCGTACGATATCCGGCGGTATCGTAGGTGTCCAGCTCGGAGTCCACCGTACGCCCCTGGAGAAGCAGCTCGTGCTGCGTACCCAGCCACTCGACCGCCGCCTGGTACCGCACCCTCAGTCCGGAGAAGTACCCCAGCGCGACGTGGATCTCGCTCCGCCTTGCCCGAGCCAGCCACAGCGACTCGAACTCCGCCCGCAGCGTCTCGAGAGCCACGTCGAGAGCTTTGAGCGCCCGGATGTAGCAGTACATCCGCTCGGGGTCGACTTCGCCGTCGCGCAGCGCGCGCCGAATCTCCTGGCCCAGCGCCACCTTCCGCGCCGCATAGGCCGTCAGGCGGGCGGCAGAGGCCATCTCGCGCAGCGTCAGCGCACGCGGATGTCCCGGGGCGAGGGCATCACACGTCGCGGCGGCGTTGTCTGCCAGCGTCTGCATCTGGGCCAACGTGGCGGGCGGCAGGGCATTTTCACCGTCAACCGTCACGCCGGTGAGTGGCTCGTCGAACAACGCCAGCGCGGTGTGGGACCGGTTTGGGTGGTGGATTCCTGGCAGGTCGTTCGTGCGCGCCAACTGGTGCATCGCCGACATGACTTGCTCGTGCTCGGGTCCGAAGAAGAGCGGACCGAAGGCGGCGTCGAATTCCTCATCACTCTGCGCACCGCCGATCCAGCCCTGGTCCGCACCGAAGACATACCCGTACCAGCTCACGCCCAGCGCCTGGTAGTGGCCGTGGTCGCCCCAGTCGGTGTTCAGCACGCCTTCGGCTCCCGCGGAGACGCTGTCACGCACGAGGTTACGGATGTTGACGTTCGACCCGTAGAGGCGCGGGAAGATGCTGTTCCACGAACCCGTGCCGGGGCATACCCAGAAACGCCGCCCAGCCTGTCCGAAGACCTTCGTCGTCGGGTACTCCGGTTCAGGCCCATAGTGCCAGTCCAACAGGACAACGTCATCCGGGAGTTCCCTGATGAGTTCGGGATGGTGCAGCCGGATGTCGCCCCAGATCTGGATCGTGCACCCGTACCGGGCCGCCAGCTCTCGCGCGCGCAGGATGTGGTTGAGGTACACGCGCCCAACGCCGATCTGTTCGGCCAGCTCCTTGCTTGCCCCCTGTCCAAGGTCCCAGGTCTCGTCGCAGCTTACGTTGAGGCCCGTGGACGTGAAGGCGGGCAACATGTCGCCAAACAATTCGTCGAGCAGCGCGTAGGTCTCCTCAAACACAGGGGAGAGCGTCCATAGGTCCTCTGTCTCGGCCAGGTGACGGTATTCAGGAATCTCCAGCGTGTTGCGGGCGTGGCCGAAGGACTGCAAGTTGGGCATCAGCTCGACCTGGTGCTGGCGGCAGAAGATATCCAGCTCCGCGATGTCCTGACTGCTCAGAGAGCCGCATCTGGACCCAATCAGCGGATGACGGGGAAACTCGAAAGTATGCTCCGTGTACAGTTGGAGCACGTTGAGCTTGTAGTGGCTGAGCTCCTCGACGACGTGCCGGAGCGTGGCGAGCGTGGGCACCTTGCCCCGGGAGACATCTACCATAAGCCCCCGGTATCGGAGCACGGGCCAATCGCGTATCTCGACGGTGGGCAGCGTCCAGCCAGACTGACGGACAAGTTGGCGCAGCGTCTGGACGCCGTAGTAGAAACCCTGCGGGGCGTCGGCGTAGAGCGCGATCCGAGAAGGTGCGATGGCTAGCGTGTAGGCTTGCGACCGCACGGACTCGGTTGCGCCAGTCTCGGCAGCCGCAACACCAAGGGCTCGCGCCTGCTCCGGGCTGGAGGCAAGGAGGATGACGTTCCCGTCGCGAGGCGGCGCGAAACACTTGACGATGGACACATCTTCATCGCCAGGCGCGCCGATCGGGCGACAGCGTCGCAGCTCGGCCTGGAGCTGACGTGCAGCGAGCAGAGCAGCCTCGCCCGCGTCCGCCGACAGCAGGATCAGTGTGCCAGAATCAACTTTGAATTGACTGTTCAGGAGTGAGAGTTCCTTGGGCTGAGGAATCAGGTGCTGAGTCATGGTGCCTCCTCTGCTGCATAGCGGTAGAATCTGGTCGGGTGGTGCCTCGCGCTGTGCTGAGGCTGGCGCCTGCTGCACGACAGCGCATTGGCCCAATGAGTGCAAGCCCTCACGTGAAGCCGCTCCGGTCCCCGCTGGAACGCGCGTTGTCATCTGTTCGGTCGGTGTAATCATCACGTGAGCTGTCTTGCCTGGAGTCCGTCGGCCCGAGCTTGGCGAAAGAACCACGCGGCGACGACGAAGCCCGCTGCGTTGAGCAGCGCTGCGGCGAGAAAGGGCAGGGGCAGCGCAACCTCGACCAGCGCACCGCCGAGCATCGTTCCGACCATCATTCCCGCGCTCCAGACGAGGTGAATGAAGCCCAGGACGCGACCGTGCTCGGCAGCGGGCGTCATCCCGGAGACTAAGCTAGGGACGAGCGTCGACAGCGCCCAAGCCGCGCAATTGCCGAGGATGCCAAAGACAAAGAAACCCCACAGATGACTGGCAGACAGTGCCAGTCCCACAGCGGCGGTCACCAGCCCCACGAACGAGGCCATTGTCGGCCAGCGAGGACCCCAACGGTCGGCGGACCACCCGGCGAGCAGCTGAGAGGCCGCCGCCAGGACTTGGCTCGCCGTAGCGTAGAGGGCTACGACCATCTTGCTCTCCGCCATCCGGTTCATCAACAGGGGGATCAGAACCGTTGCAGTCCCATAGTAGCACGTGGGCAGGAAACGCAGAACGCCGAGCACGACCACATTCGGCCGGCGCAACACACCTCTGTAGCCTACCCGTGATCTGTACAGCGTGCCCGCGCCCCGCCCGCGAACGCCAGCCAGCGCCGGAAGCAGGACTGCCGCGCCGACTGCCGCCACGAGTGAGAGAATCAGAAGAGCAAGACCGAAGGCTGCGAAGCCCCAGCCATCCAATATAGCGCCCGCCCCAAGGCTTCCCGCGGCAGCGCCGATGATGAAGCATAGATTGGTCACGGCTGAGAGCAGCCCAAGGCGCCGAGATGCCGCGGCGTCGATGAGATAGCTCTGCACTGCTGGCGTACGCAGGCCCAGCCCCAAGCCGGCAACGCCCCCCAGCGCCATCACGAGCCAGGGCGCCTGAAACACAAACGCCAGACTTCCCAGGGCGAGTCCGCCCAGACCCATTGCCAGCGTCCACTTGCGTCCCAGGAAGTCGCATAGCGAGCCGCCGACGAGGGCGGCGCCCATTCCCAGTACCTGCCCGACGAGGGCGAAGATGGAAACTACGAGGGGCGTGTAGCCTAGCTGCTCCTCCAGGTAGATCGGGAAGAACGAGAGCCGCGGCAACACGACGGCCCCGCTGAGCAACTGGAGCGCCAGCAATGACAAGATGGGCCGACCCCACGCGCGGAGCGTGGCCCTCGCCCCCCGCAACCCGATCGCGCTCACAGCCAGGCCCCGACGGCCCCTGTCCCGACGAACTCCTTCAGATGCCGGACCAGCTCGCGAGCCCCATCGGGTGAGTCCGCCTCGGCAAAGAGCCGCAACACAGGTTCCGTTCCGGAGAAGCGAACTAGCGCCCAGCAGTCACGCTCGAGAAAGAACTTCGTACCGTCGAGAGACGAGACGCGCTCAACCGAGTAGGAACCAATCCGTTCGGGAGGCACGTCCCGTAGCCGGCGGGGTATGGCAACCCGCATCTCGGATGTAGCGGGCATACTCTCTTCGATGACGTACAGACGGCCGGTGATCTGATAAACAAGCTCAAGCAACTGAGCAATGGTCTGCCCGGTGCGAGCAAGCATCTCAACGACCAGCGCTGCGGCAAAGATGCCATCCTTGCCAAGGATGTGGCCCCGAATGGTGAGCCCGCCGCTTGATTCGCCTCCCAGCAGGGCATCATGCTCGACCATTGCGGAGGCGACGTGCTTGAAGCCGACCGGCACCTCGACACAGGTCTCGCCGAAGTGTGCCGCCAGCCGGTCGAGCAAATGCGTCGTGGCAAGGTTCCGCACGACGCCGCCGCGCTCCTCGCGCACCTCGTGGAGATACCAGTACAACAACAGCAGCACGTCGTTGACCGTGATGTACTCACCCCGCTCGTCGACAATTGCGATCCGGTCGGCGTCGCCGTCGGTCGCCAACCCGAGATCATAGTCCCCGTCCTCGATGCTGCCGATGAGGAGGCCCAGGGCATCCAGGTTCGGGGCTGGCGACCGACCCCCGAAGAGAGGATTGCGTCGCTCGTGGATGAACGTCACCCGGCACCGGGCTTCGGTAAGAATGATACCCAACGTGAGTTGACCAGTGCCGTACATCGGGTCGACGATCACCCTCAGGCTTGCATCGCGGATTGTCTCGAGGCTTATCAGCGATTCGACGGCGTCCACGTATTCATTCGTGAAGTCGCGCCTCGCAACGATTCCCGCCTCGAGCGCCAGGTCCAGGTCGATCTTGACGACATCAGACGTCGTCAGCCCACTGGTCTCAGCCTCGATCTGAGCGGTTTCATCGTCGAGCAGGAGCGAGCCATCACCACGAAATACCTTGAGCCCGTTCCACTCGGGTGGATTGTGGCTCGCGGTGAAAGCCAGTCCATAGGCGGCGTCCTCCATGGCAGTGGCGTAGGTGATCAAGGGAGTCGGCGCGTCCTCGGGCAGGAGCGTTGTCCTGATATTGTTGCCCGCGAAGACCTCGGCGGCCGCCTCAGCGGCTCTATCGGAGAGGAAGCGCCGGTCGAAACCGATGAGTACGCCTCGTTTCTCCCAACCCTGGCGGGCAATCTCGTTTGCCAACGCCTGAGACAGACGGCGGACGTTGTGGAGCGTGAAGCCCTCGCCGATGATCGCTCGCCATCCACCCGTCCCAAAGGTAACCAGGTTCTGCTCCTCGTGCCGCCGGGGACGGTAGAGGCGCTTCTGGAGTTCGAACGCGGCTTGTTCCAGATCCTCTGCCGTGTTGATGCCTAGCACCTCGCCCTGGTCGTAGATCTGGTAGCTCTCGGCGCGCAACCCAGATCGGATGAGTCGATGGACAGAATCCGTCAGGTGGTACCGACCGTCGACGGGGGACGCGGGAAGCGCCTGCAAGGCGGGGAAGATGTCTTCGGCCCGGACGACGTAGGCGCCTACGTTCAGTTCGCGGATCTCGCGCACCTCCGGTGACGCATCGGCCTCCTCGATGATGTCCATGATGCGGCCGCTGGCGTCCCGTATGATCCGCCCGTAGGGCAGCGCGCGATCAACAATCGCCGTCATCAAGGTCAGGTGAGCGAGGCACAGTCGGTGACGGTTGAGCAGACCCCGGATCGAGGCAGGACGGAACAGGGGTGTGTCGCCATAGAGAATCAGAAGGTCACCAGCGAATCCCAGCAGACACGGAAGCACCTGAAGCACAGCGTGCCCAGTACCCAGTCTCTGCTCCTGAACGACGTACGCATAGTCAGGACCAAGCTGGGCCTGGACCTCGTTTCCCCGGGCACCCACGACCACGAAGAGATTGTCGGGAGAGACGAACTGCAGCGCGCTTTCGACAACGTAGTCGATGACCTTGCGGTCTCCCAGAGACTGAAGCATCACAGACTCCGTATCGGCCGAACCGGTCTCCGCACCGGCCGCAAGAATGACGGCCTTCAGTTTACGATCCGGCCTGCAACTGAGGTAGTCCAATAAGTGCCCCCATTCGGTCCACCATCTCCATCCCAAGGCCATCTGGCACGATTCGAAGCGGTCCGGATGGTCCACACGCATCGGGCAGAAGCGAGGCTCCAGCCTCGACCAGAGCCCGTTTTACTGATGGCACGTCCTCGGGTTCGGCGACCGTGACCATACAGCCACCACCGCCTGCGCCGCAGATATTGCTCGCGCGAACGCCCTGTACCGCCGCGGCAGCCACCATTGCATCGATCTCGGGGGTGATGACGCCATCGGCCAGCAGATCGTCAAGGCTGGGAAAGAGCTCCTCAACTCCGATGTCTTCGGAGGGTACGCGGATGCTGGTGTCGTCCCGTTCCTCCACGGCCACGTGACCGTGGACGTTGACGGCAGCACTGGCGGCTAGCCCGCCATCCTCAATCAGGTACAGGGAACACACGTCCAGCGTGCCGCCGTCCAGGTGCGATACGCATTGGAACTCTCGCGCGTGCCTTCATGTAAGGGGCTCCTTCCCCCCCCGGTCCCGGACCCACCTCAACACCGGCCCCGCTTCTCGTCCTCCCCATCGACCCGGAGCAAGGCCTGCACCTGCATGAGCGCCCGAGGCAGATGGAAGAATCCCTTCCACATCGAGCCCTTGAGGGTCAGCGCGACCGTGCCGTCGCGATGCAGATAGCCGTACCATTCTCCACAATCCGAATCGCGGAAGCGCTCCCACGTCCAGCTATGGACCCTCTCAAACCAGTCCCAGAATATCTCACGGCCCGTCAGCTTGAACGCGAGCGCCGCCGCAACCAGGGCCTCGCTGTGCACCCACCACAGCTTCATATCCCCTTCCAGCTTGCGATTCTGGGCCCGGTCAGCATCCACGAAATAGAGCAACCCACCCCACTCGTCATCCCAACCCGCTTCTAGAGACCAGAGTATCACGTCGCAGGCCCGATCGATGAGCTGATCATCGCCGCGCCGGCCGGCCTCCAACAGAATGAAGCCCATCGACTCCACGCCGTGCCCAGGGCTAAGCTGCCGCCCCATCGGACCGGGGATGGCACGCCCGTCCGGCGTCACGTACTCGAACAACGCCTGTTGGTCGGCGCGCACGTGTTTGCTCATGATCGTGTCGATGGCCAAGTCGATCACGCCCTCGAAACGATCATCCTCATAGTGCCGGCGAAGCTCCTGGCTCATCGCGACCTTGATGAAGCTGATGCCGTGGGACAAGGCTGGCCGAACGCCGGTGTAGGTCGAGGCATCGTGTGACTTGGGCAGGTCGGCCAGCCCGAGGTAGACGTCGTAGGCTCGGCGCGACATCTCCTCCGCCCAGGCCTCGCCCGTGGCAGTCCCGTACGCCGCCATCGCGACGGCCAAGAAGCACTCGGAGAAGATATCGCGGGGCTTGATAAACGGTGTGCCGTCTCGCTCTACCGCGAAGGGCATCCTGCCCTGTGCATCCCATCCGTAGGCGCGCAGGAACTCGGCGCCGAGACGGGCTGCATCAAGAAACTCCGGACGCGGGTCGATATCGTTGTACAGCGTCGCCCACATCCATACTTCGCGGCTCTGCATCCACATGAACTTGTCCGTGTCGAAAGGTGTGCCGTCCCGTTCGAGGCAGTGCAGGTAACCGCCACACTCGTGATCCAGACTGTGCGCCAGCCAGAACGGCACAACTGAATTCAAGAGCTCATCACAGTACAACTGGCCATACGCCCCGAGATCATCTGTCGTTGGTTTCATAGCAGACCTCGTTTCGCCACTCGGTCAACCCTCATCCTCGAGCGGCAGCGGCACTGGCTGGCCACGTCCAGCAGAGAGGTAGGCGCCCAGGGCCACCTCGAGCGCCTTCAAACCATCGTAGCCCGTGATGGAGGGATCCCTCCCCGTAGCAATCATCTCGAGGAAATCACGGATCAGGCCCAGATCCATGTCGCTGCCCCAGCCGATCAACCGCGTTCGGCCGGTCTCGTCACTAGCGACGCTGATGGTCTGGTTGAAGGCATCCAGCCGGGCCGTGCCGCCCTCACCAACCACCTCAATCTTCACGTCGCCCCAGGTCGGATAGCTCTCGGGGCGGGACCAACTCGTGTCCAGCGTACCGTACACCCCCGTCGCCAGGGTGAATGAAAGCAGGCCCGCATCATCGATTCCGAGGCCAGGATGCAGCAGGTCGTACCCGATCTCTGCATAGACTTCTGTGACTTCCGTTGCCCAGAACCAACGCAGCAGGTCGATCACGTGAACAGTATGGTCCATTACCGCCCCGCCGCCGGCCAGCGCGCTGTCCGTAAACCAGTCGCCGGGCAGCAGACCCCTGTTCGTCGTCTTGACGCAGTAGATGCGGCCCAGCGCACCCCCATCGAGCGTCTGTTTGAGCTGCTGGACCGGCGGCGCGAAGCGCACGGGGAAGGCGATCTGAAGCTTGGCTCCGTGGGCCGCGCACACGTCAATCATCGCCTGCGCCCCTTTGATGGTCGTGGCGATGGGCTTCTCACACAGGATGTGCGCGGTGCGCGGCGCGGCCAGCTCGACCAGGGAGCGATGCTTGGCATTCTCCGCGCAGACGATGACACCGTCTAGCCCCTCGTCAAGCAGCGCCTCCGCGCTTCCAAAGAAGCTGGTCTCGAACTCCCGCGCCATCTTCTGGGCACGCGACGGATCGTCATCTGCAATACCGACCAGTTCCACGCCGGGCAGACTCTTCAGGCAGGTGGCGTAGCTGAAGGCGTGCATGTGGGCGAAGCTGAGTATTCCCAGTCTCGTGGTCATTTGTCCCCCAGTCTCAGGCCGGAGTCGGCGAAAACCCGTCCAAACGGATCGGCTTCCCGGTGCGCATGGACTCGATAGCGGCCAGCGCGATCCTGACCGCCTCCAGACCGTCGCGTGGCGAAACGAGGACTCTATCGCCGGTTTCGAGGCGGCTCAGGAAATGCTCCAGCTCCAGGTAGTAAGGGTCGTCCCACGGGGCTGCGGGACTGAGAATCTGGGCTACGGACGACTCGTGAGGCGTATCCGTTGACCTGAGCCTGATGGAGAGGGGGGCGGGCGCCCCGCTGTCAAACTCGATGATGCCTCGGTCCCCCACGATCTCGAACGCCGTTCGAAACTCCCCCGGCGGGTAGGCCCAGCTCGCCTCGATGTGGCCAATCGCGCCGTTCTTGAAGCGTAGCACAACCAGCGCGTGGTCGTCGGGCCGTAGGCCTGTGAATGTGAGCCCGCGCGCGAATACACGCTCGACGTCGCCGAGGCACCAGCGGGCAAAGTCGATGTCGTGAACTCCCAGGTCCATCACAGCTCCGCCGCTCTTCTCGAACTCGGCGAACCAGGAGCGCCCGGCCGCTGGCGCGCTACCTCCGCGAGCGCTGCGTAGGAGGCCAGGCCGCCCGATTTCGCCGCTGTCGATGACGGCCTTAGCCTGAGCGAACTGGCGGAAGAATCGCACGACCTGGGCGACGAAGAGCCTAACTCCGGCAGCCTTGCAAGCGGCGACGATCTCCACGGCATCGTGCAGGTGACGCGCCAGTGGCTTTTCGCAGACAATGTCCTTGCCAGCACTCGCCGCCATCAGGACGGGCACCTTGTGATCGGGCGTCGGCGTGCACACATCGAGCACGTCGACTTCGCTCAAGAGGGCCTCGAGGCTGGCGAACGCGCTGCCCCCGAACTGCCCGACGGCATTGTCCGTCGCCTCGGGAGACAGGTCGTAGTAGCCGACCAAGTCGACCGGCAGCTGCTTCCAGCGCTTGGCGTGCCATTGCCCCATAGTTCCGGTGCCAACGATGCCAATACGCTTCATTAAGTGCTCCCTTCATGCCTTCCCCGACAGGGAAAGACCTCCGCCGGCCTAAGCCCACCCGTAAACGCGTGCCGGGTACAGTCTCTCGCGGGGAGCGGTGTCAACGGTGGTCCTCCACTGCGGATTGGGCTCGCGCAGCGCGCGCCGCACAGGTTCAGTATAACCGGGCAGGCAGAGGAGTCAATTGGTGGGGCGGCCGAGGAGCAGGGCACACGGCACCCGACAATCCCTAGATTTCGCCGCTCAGGTGAGGCCGCCGAGAGACCGGGTGTCTCTTGGTGCTAGGCAGCGGTCAAGGCGTGCCGTTGCACCGGACTAGGTCGCGGCGCGAGGGAGCTCGCCTGGGAGCGCCAGTTCGATGATTCAGGTTGCCAAACTAGAACCTGTGTGCTACAATATGCACGTTCACACCTGAACCTTGAAACAATCCGGCGAAGGATGCGGCATGCCATGGCCAGTACTCCCCAGACAGAACCCGCGCACCATCGCGCCGAGCCGCGTTTCTTCCAGAATTCCCCAAGTGCCCCGAATACTCCTACGGGGCCAGCAAGTCTGAGAATGGGGCTGTCTCGGAGCGCCATCAGGACGATTTGCTTGACAAGTAGCCTAAGAGTAGTATAATAGAAATTCTGAAAAGATCCAACTGCCACCGCGCAGGGCGCTGAGGGACTGCCCTCACGCGCCTTTTCCGCACGTCCATCAAGGAGGATGATGATCAATCGCGATGAATCAGCTCTTGAGGCACGGGACTTCCAGAGCCTCCGTGTCAGCCTGGCATCACCCGACCAAATCCACTCCTGGTCCTACGGAGAAGTAACCAAACCAGAAACGATCAACTATCGCCGCCTTCGCCCTGAGAAGGACGGCCTCTTCTGCGAAGCGATCTTCGGCCCGAAGCGTGACTGGCAGTGCTACTGCGGCAAGTACAAGAACGTTCGCTATAAGGGCATCATCTGCGACAAGTGTGGTGTTGAAGTAACACGGTCGTCGGTCCGGCGCGAGCGCATGGGCCACATCGAGCTTGCCGCTCCTGTTGCCCACGTCTGGTACACGCGGAGAGTCCCTAGCTACCTGGGGATTCTTCTCGACATCTCCAAGCGCAATATGGATCGGGTGCTCTACTTCGCCCAGCACGTGATCACACACGTGGATGAGGACGCGCGGCAGAGGGCACTCAAGAGACTCGACGCGGAGATCGAGCAAGAACAAGAGAGACAGCAGGAGCTGGCGCGGAAGAGCACTGAGGCACTGGAACAGCGGTTCGCCGACGAGGCGTCACGAATCGATGAAGAACTGGAGCGCATCCGAGCGCGCTTCGAGGAGGAGCTTGCCGCAGGGACCGAAGAGGCGATCAGCGCCGCCCAACCGTTGCAGACAGAGATAGAGACCCAGCGAGGTCATGTCGCTGAGAAGCCGGTCGTGTTCAAGCCCACGGGAGCGGTCATCGTCGAAGAAGGAGCCACTCTGGGGCTTGAGCATCTGACGCTCTTGAGCCAAACCGTCCGTGGGTACCTGGGTGAGTTCGAGACCGATCTCCAGGCGCAAGAGGAGGAGACGACATCTCCCCTCGAGTCGGAGCGGGAGCAGTGGCGGGCTGGGACAGACGACGAGATCGAGGACGTCCGCAAGAAGCTGGAGAGCGACATCGGTGCACTGCTGAGCCGCATCAACGAGGACCGCGAGGAACTCCTTGGGCTAGCCGAGGTCCAGTTCATCAACGAGCCCCGCCTGAGGGCGCTGAAGGCGAGGTGGGGCCAGGTTTTCAGAGCAGGGATGGGAGCGGAGGCGTTCCACGAAATCCTGCGCGGCATCGATCTGGACAAAATGAGGGAGCAGCTGTGGGACCAAGTGCGCAATGACAGGTCGAAGCAACGGCGCAAGAGAGCTACCAAGCGGCTAGGCATCGTTGAGGCGCTGCGCAAGAGCGGAAACCGGCCGGAGTGGATCATCTTGACCGTCCTGCCCGTCATTCCACCTGATCTGCGCCCGATGGTTCAGCTTGACGGGGGCCGCTTCGCTACTTCCGATCTGAATGACCTATACCGACGGGTCATCAACCGCAACAACCGTCTCAAGCGTCTGCTGGAACTGGGCGCTCCGGACGTGATCGTGCGCAACGAGAAGCGCATGCTGCAAGAGGCAGTCGACAGCCTCATCGACAACAGCCAGCGCGGCAAGGCGCTCTCTCGCCGCGGCCGCCGCGAACTTAAGTCGCTGAGGGACATGTTGAAGGGCAAGAAGGGCCGCTTCCGTCGCAACCTGCTTGGCAAGCGCGTGGACTACTCCGGGCGCTCAGTCATCGTCATCGGACCCAAGCTGAAGCTTCACCAGTGTGGCCTGCCGAAGGACATGGCCCTGGAGTTGTACTCGCCCTTCGTGATCAACAAGCTGGTCGAGTACAACTATGCCAGCAACGTCAAGGCCGCCAAGCGCATCATCGAGCGGAAGCGACCCGAGGTGTACGAAGTACTCGAGGAAGTGATCCAAGACCGTCCTGTACTGCTGAACCGCGCTCCCACGCTGCACCGGCTGGGTATCCAGGCTTTTGAGCCGGTGCTGGTCGAGGGGAAAGCGATCCACATCCATCCCCTCGTCTGCTCGGCTTTCAATGCGGACTTCGACGGTGACCAGATGGCAGTACACGTACCGCTATCGCAGAGAGCTGTGGAAGAAGCCCGCACGCTGATGCTCTCGACCCACAACCTGCTCAAGCCCGCCGACGGACAACCCATCGTTGGGCCGACCAAGGATATGTGCCTGGGCGTCTACTACCTCACGATGGAGGACGCGAGCAGATCCGAGGATACTCGTCGGGGATTCGTCGATCTGGACGAGGTCGAGCTGGCCTACTCGCTCCGGTACATTGACATCCATGCTCCCATTGTGGTGAGTCAGGTGTACGACGAGGCCGCCCCGGGCACGAAGCTGATCAAGACGACGGTGGGGCGATGCCTATTCAACCGCATCCTGCCCGACGAGCTTCGGTTCATCAACCGGACTCTCAACAAGAGCAAGCTGCAGGAGTTGGTCGGGCTGTCATATCGGGCACTGGGCAACGAGGCGACGACGGAGGTCGTGGATCGTATCAAGGACATAGGCTTCCACTACGCGACAGTGTCCGGCGCCACGCTGGCTATCTCCGATCTATCGACCCCCGAGGAGAAAGCAACGATCCTCGCCGAAACAGACAGGATCAT
>JAUVSX010000410.1 GCA_030596915.1 Chloroflexota bacterium
CGCGCAGAGTAGAACGGCATCTCGTCGACGAGCGCGTACGTCTCGAGTAATGTGTCTTGCCACAACCCGCCCTTGGCCGCCAGTGCCAGCAGCGCACCCTCCGTGGGATCCCCGACGACCGTCCATTCCTGCCCGTTCGACAGTGAGGCGTGGTTGCACAGTGCAGCGATCCTCAGCAGCAGCCCCAGGCTCTCGTCCTTTTCGGGATCCACCGGCACCCCGTCGAGCAGAATCTCGCCGTCTGGATCGTACCCGCTGCCCGTGACATCGTAGAACTGGCCACCGGCGAATAGACGCGTGGCCGTCATCTCGTCCCGCGTCAGGGTACCTGTCTTGTCCGTGCAGATGACGGTCGTGCTGCCCAGCGTCTCGACGCTTGCCAGACGACGAACGATGGCATTCTCGCCAGACATCGCTCGGACCCCGAGGGCCAACGCGACAGTGACGACCGCCGGAAGTCCCTCAGGCACAGCGGACACCGCCACGGCTACCGCAATGAAGAAGCTGTCGAGAGGCGACGCGCCCCGGAGAAACTCGATCGCGAATAGCACGCCGCAGACGAGCAGTACGAGCACCCCGAGGATGATACCCAGCTTGCGGAGCTTCAGTTGCAGGGGCGTCGTATCATCCTCGACCAGCTGAATGTGCTCAGCGATCTTTCCGAACTCCGTCTCCATCCCTGTGGATGAGACGACGGCCGTGCCCCGTCCGTACGTGACCGTCGTGCCCGAGTACACCATGTTCTCGCGATCGGCCAGCGGTGTCTCCTCTGGCAATGCCCTGACGAACTTGTCGGAAGGCAGACTCTCGCCGGTGAGGGGAGACTCGTCAGCCTGCAGGTTGAAGACCTCGATCAACCGTCCATCGGCCGCGACCTGGTCCCCGGCCTCCAGGAGCACGATATCACCCGGCACGACTTTACTTGCGGGAACGATGCGCTGGATGCCGGCCCGCTTGACCCTGGCGTTTGGCGCTGCTAGCTTCTTCAGAGCCTCTAGCGCCTCCTCCGCCCGGTATTCCTGGACGAAACCCAGTATCCCGTTCAGGAGGATGATCAGAGCGATGGCGGCGCCGTCGAGCACCTCGCCCAGTGCAAACGAAATTACGGCCGCGACGATGAGGATCACGGTGAGGAAGCTCGTGAACTGGCGGGCGACGATCTTCAGCGGTGTGACGCGTGCCTCTTCGCTCAGCTCGTTCAGACCGAACTCTTCCAGCCGGCTGCGAGCCTCTGCCTCCGTCAGGCCGTCCTCGGACGAGATCAAGAGCTCAAGCGAATCCGCCGCTGGTAGTGTGTGATACTGTGTCATTGTCATCCTTGCTTGCAGCGGTTCCGAGTGCCGCCCACGCCAGACATCCGGATGGAGCTACCAACGTTGTGAGCGCCGAGCGCAGGCACGGGCGCGTGGAACCACGCGCCCACGATCACACGCGCGCACGATTGTATCGGACGCGGGCGGAATGTACGAGCCCCCCGCTCCCCTGCCCAGGGACACTCGCAGGAAGCCTCGCCGCGCGGCTTGAACACTGCGGCGAGGCGGTGTAGACTCACTACGGTATGGCACATAGGGATTGCACGCCGCGTGAGCGGGTGGTCGCCGCGTATGTGGGCAGGTTTTCCGACGTCGTCCCAGTCGCGCCCGAGTTCTGGTGCTACATCCCCGCACGTCTACTTGGGCTACCGATGGTGGATTTCGAGAAAGAGGTGCCGCATTGGCAGGCATTGCAGACCGCATTCCGGCACTACGCGTGCGAGGGATGGGGCATCGTCAGTCCGTCTGCGCCGGACGGCTGGCCGGGCGCACCGCGCCCCACGGCCGTGTCGAGGCTCGATCTCGAGCGCTACGAGGCAGTAACGACTATCGAGTATAGCGGGCGAACCTTGTGCTCGCGGTCGTTCTTCCACGTGCGGGAGCCCTCCTGGCTTGTCGAGCGGTTCATCAAGGACTTCAATCTCGACTGGCCCGTGTATACCCAGGCAACACTGATTCCCCCCCACGAACTTGACTGGCGAGCCGTCCAGCGCGCCCTCGACGCAGTAGGCGAGGATTACCTTCTGGAAGTACACGTGGGTTCCGCTTTCATCGACTACGCAGGCTCACAGCGAGAGGGCGGTTTCCATCAGGTCGTGATCGACCTCGCCGACCGTGAGGACCACTTGCAGCTACTCCAGGACCGCTACATCGCCCACATGGCTGCAAAGGTGACAGAGGCGTTCGCGAACACCTCGGCCCGGAGTGTGTTTGTCAGCTCATCGTGGTCAAGCCTGTCACTCCTCAGCCCCGCCCTGTGGCGCAGGTGGGACCGTCCGGTGCTGGAGGCCGTCGTGCGAGCTGCGCACGCGTGCGGCGGCCTGGTGCACCACCACTTCCACGGCCGCTGCACGGGCGTGCTGCCGGAGCTGGTTGGAACGGGAGTAGACTGCCTCTGCCCGTTCGAGCGCCCGCCCGGAGGAGACGTGACAGATCTCGCGAGCGCGAGAGAGGCGCTTGGCGACCGAACGACGTTCAACGGGAACGTTCACACCGTAGAAACCCTCGCTCGTGGCACGCCTGCGGATGTCGCAGGGGAGGTCCTGGAGATACTTGAGGCCTTCGAGGGCTCTCCGCGCGTGGTCGTCGGGTCTGGAGATCAGGTAGGCGGCGAGACGCCGGACGAGAACACCCACGCGATGATCGAGACCGCGCGCCGGTACGGGAAGCGATAGTTCGTCCGCCTGACCCGCTAGCGCCGCCGCCCTCCCATCAGTACAGCCGAGCTGCTCCGCCCACGGGAGAAACTCCCTGGAGGCGAGCAGTCCGCCAGCGCGCCCGCGGGAAGCCGTGGCCGGCGCTCGCTGTATGCGAGCCCTGGTCCGCCGTGAACCCGAGGCGCGAACCCTGGTGGGGAGGCCCCACGAGAGCTCTCGGGCCTACGCATACTCCCTGCGCAAGTCAGGCAGCGTCTTGATGATAGCCGCCAGACCCCCAAGAACGCCCAGCACGACACCGTGAAGCGGCACTCCCAGTACCCACACCAGTGGCCCGACGATCGCCAGCGCCACGATCGTCGCCCGCGCCCGGTGAATGTGTAACAGCTTGACGAGCGCCAGCCAGAACGCCAGCATCAACAGTCCGGCGGCCACTGTCCTGAGTGGCGACACCCCGAAGAGCCCTCCCAGGAGCGAGGTCAGGCCTATGCCACCCCCAAAGCCGATGAAGACAGACCAGTTGTGCCCGACGACGGCCATTACGCCGGCGACTGTTGCTGCCCACGGATCGCCAGTCAGCCACGTCGCTGCGGCCACGGCCGCCAGCCCGAGGAGTGCGTCGATCACGGCAGTCGCCACGCCCGCCGGCAGCCCCGCAACGCGACCCACATTTGACCCGCCCGTGTGCCCACTCCCTACCTTGCGCACATCCACGCCACGCAGGAACCGACACACGAGGTAGCCCGTCGGCACGGCACCCAGCAAGTAGCCGGTGCCGGCTGCCAGTACAAGACCCTTCAGCGCGCCCAGTCCCATCAGCAGCGCACCCTGAGGCTGCGAGGAATGACTTCACACTTAATCTCGTGGGCTTCGGTACACAGCATCTCGCCATCGACGTGCGCAATCAGCTCGTCACGCGACGTCACTCTAACCCGGCTCGCGCGAAGCATCGTAACCGACTCACGGTCACCGGCCGTCCCATTCAAGAAATGGGGAATGAGGCCAAGCATCTGCAGCCGGCTGATCTCCTGGACGACGCACAGGTCAAACAGCCCATCCTCTGGACTCGCATCCGGCGCCACGTGGAAGCCGCCGCCCTCGCGCGGACCGTTGGCGACACTGATCATCA
>JAUVSX010000433.1 GCA_030596915.1 Chloroflexota bacterium
CGAGCACGGGAGCGCGGCCCAGGTGGGGGAGGCCGCGCGGGCCTGTATGGCAGCAGCCAAGCCGAATGATGGCTACGTGATTATGCCCACGGCGGCTCCGATCAATGTGCCGCTGTCTGCGCGTACAGCCGAGAACTACCGGCGCTTCATCAATGCGGCGCTGGACCTGGGACAGTACTGTTGGAGGTCGACGAATGCGCGGAACCCTGATTGATGACGTCGTCTTTGAGGCAGACATCGCCCAGCTGGTCAGGAAGCTGCACGTCAGACCGGGCGGCGCGCACATCGCGGAGCTTGAGCGGCTGGTCGCCGAGGCCGAGGGGGTTGCTCACCCCACGGCATTCTGTCGCGTGGCCTTCGTTGGCGCGGGATCCGTCGATACAGTTGAGATCGCGGGAGTCACTCTGACCAGCCGAGTCCTGCGCGTCAATCTCGACCAGGTGTTTCGTGTCTTCCCCTACGTAGCGACCTGCGGCACGGAACTTGAGGACTGGTCGAACTCACCGGGAGATCTTCTGCGAAGCTACTGGTCCGATGGAATCCGGGAGGTGGCGCTGGCAGTTGCGACGCGCAAGATGCGCGAGCATATGGTCGAGGTGCACGGTCTGGGTCGCACCGCGACTATGGCGCCCGGCTCGATCGGCGACTGGCCGCTACGACAGCAACGGCCCCTCTTCGAGATCCTGGGTGACACGGAAGCCACCCTTGGAGTACGACTCACCGATAGCTGCCTGATGCTCCCGACGAAGTCTGTGTCAGGCATCGTTTTCCCCACGGAGAAACGCTTCGAGAGTTGCCAGCTCTGTCCCAGGGATGTCTGCCCAGGCCGTCGAGCGCCCTATGACCGCGATTTGTACGACAGGCGCTACCGCGCTAGCGATTGACTGTGCAAGTGAACCGTGACTAGCTCCGAGCATGGAGGCCCCATACGTGCGGAGAGCCGGGTCACCGCGACCCGGCTCTCCTAAAGGAGGAGGAGAAGAGAACCATTCTCTGGTTCGCCCGTATGATACCACAGGCTTGGCGCTGTGACTTGACGCGACCCCTACGCCATTCCTACGACTGTCCCGCACGTGTCCTGTGAGGCCCTGCTGATCAGTCTCCCTCTGCGGCCTCAGCCTCTCTTCGGAGCGCTCGCAGGGCGACCTTGACCCGGCGCCAGTGCCGGCGCACCTGCCTTTCCCGATCACGTTCCACCTCGTGGGGGCTGTACCGCGCCTCGACGAATGCTTCGGTGAGCGCCGCCAGCGCCCCCTCCGAATCGGCGAGCCGCGGTCCGAGTACCAGGTTGTACTCGTGGGGGGTTTGGCTGTGCCGGCGGGGAACGCCGATCCGCGAGGCGCGCCTGAGTGTGCTCAGGTAGTAGTACAGGACTCGCTCACGTGGCGACTGTGCCCCGAGCCGGAGGAACCGGAACCGAGAAGCCGGCTGCCTTCGGGGACGTATGCGGCGTCCCGGAAGCTCGCGCACTGCTTGCACCAGGCCACCCACTCGCCGCCTGCGCGAGCTTATCGGGGCACGCATCGCGGCCATCAGCCGGAGGCTTCTAAGAGCCTCCAATACCTCGGGGTGGTCGCGCAGGTAGCTGCGCACCACATAGAGGACCATCGCGAGCGTGCCGGCCCAGAACACGGCGGTCCTGGCCAGCTCTAGCCACGGCGGAATGATGAAGGGCACCCCGACGGGGGGAACAACCGAACGACGGGGCATCGGCTCAAGCGGCGGTGATCGCAAGTCCCCGCGCCCAAACAAGGTCTCAAACAGGCCCGAGATGAGCCAGAGAACCAGGCTCACGATGGTTGATAGCAGCCAGAGAAGGATGGACAGGACGTACAGAACGGCGTTGATGACGGCGGCGCCCGTTTCCAGCACCCCGCCGGCGTAGCCGATCGGGATAATCCCTGCCAGGACAACGGCGATCCCGATCAGCAGTAGGCTGTACCGTACCCAGTGGCTGCTAACGGCTTCGACGCCCTTGATGTCCTGGGACTGCCACTGCCGGCGCATCCGGCTGAGGTGAACCTGCCCCAGCATCACCAGCCCAAGCAGGAAGTATGCCAGGACGTATGCCACCAGCCGCGGGACCGGCGGGTGGTCCAGCTCGAGCAACGCGCTGATGCCGATGCGAGTTAGCCCGGCGCCGATCATCAGCAGAGCTCCGCCCAGGAAGAAGCGCCCGGTGATGCTGCGGACGTACTGCGCGGTGTTGCGCTGGGTTTCGAGCGGTTGGGAGATGCGCTCGATATCCCTTACAGTTGCAGTCGCCGACAACCATGCGCCTATCACCATCAGTGAAACGAAGAAGTCACCCGCGCTGAAAATGGTGCTCGGCTCGGCCGGCCACCTCTGCAGGTCTGCCACGACGCTGGGCCAGCTCGTACCAATGTAGCTGCCCGCCTTGACAAGCAGGAGCAGCAGCGTGATCTCGAAGGCCCGGAAGCGCAGAGCGTCGGCGCCGCGCAACCGTCTGGGCTTGATAAGCCGGTACGAGTAGTTGGCCTCCAGTGCGGCCAGCATACACCCAACCACCAAGTACGTGCCTCTCCATCCGGGCGAAATTAGTGCGGCGAGTTCCGCCAAGGAGAGCGCGACGCATCCTACCATCGCGGCGATGGCGACCGGGCGAAATAGCCCCCGTTCCCACGATCTCATCCGACGGTCTCCAGGTCCCGCTCTTGCCAAATCTTGTGGATCGGGATGCCCAGGAGTTGAGCTCGACCCCGCAGCGGAGCTGGGGTCTGGCCCGGCTGGATGAGTATGAGCGCCACGGCGAAGCCCATTTTCCTCAGGACCGCCAGAGCGTCATAGAGAGTCTCGCTCTCCGACCCTGTGATCACGACGACCGTAGCACCCCATGGAAGCTTGGTGCTATGGCGCTCCAGCAGATCGATGAGCGATGCGTCTGATGCCAGTTGCACGCGCGCCAGCACCTCCAGCAGGCTCATCAGGTGGTCGCGCTCCCCCCGCGGTGGCAGGAGGAACCGGACCTGCTCACCGGACAGCGGGTCCTGGGCCTCCGTGGCCAGTCCCACGGGCAGCTCCTCTCGAGTGATGATGTGGTTGGCCAATGAAGCAGCAACCACGATAGCCAGTTCCGTCGCCGCGTATCGTTGTCGCTGCCCATAGTTCTCTCGGCAGAGGTCAAGGAAGATGAGGGTGTCTCGCGCGGTTGCTGACTGGTATTGCTTGACAAGCATACGGCCGGCACGCGCTGTCGCGGTCCAATGTATCCGACGCGGCGAATCACCGCGTTCATAGTCCCGCACCCCCATTACGCGGGATGGATCTTCGAACAGGGCGAGCTGGACAGGGAGAGCTACCAGTGGCGCGTGGGTGGGCAGGCCCAGGTCACGCAGAGGGAGTACGCGCGGGTAGACGATGATGTGCTCCTGCGCAAGCCGTGCCTCGGTATCGTGGACGATTCCGAGCAGGTCTCCTGTCTGCATTGTCAGCGGTCCGATGGTGTAGTAGCCTCGCTGCCGGCACTGCAGAGTATAGGGTACATGGTGCGTCGCTTTCGGTCCCAGCGTGTTCACCTCTCGATGGAAGGGTGGGGCCGTCAGGGCGACC
>JAUVSX010000036.1 GCA_030596915.1 Chloroflexota bacterium
ATCCCGAGTGGTCCGTGTCGGCGGACGAGGAGGGCCGATATGCGGAGCTGGTTGCGGAGCGCAAGGCTCACTAGCCGCTGCCCTACCTCACCGGGTGTGTCGAGTTCTACGGCCTCGACTTCGAGGTGACACCTGAAGTACTGATCCCGCGACCGGAGACCGAGATGCTGGTTGACCTGGCGCTGGAGCGGCAGCCGGATAGTGTCGTCGATGTGGGCACGGGTTCGGGCTGCATCGCGATAGCATTGGCCGTCCACCTGCCGCGAGCCCTCGTCTATGCCGTTGACATCTCGCCGGCCGCACTGGCCGTGGCGCGGCGCAACGCAGAGCGCCACGGTGTCGCCGGGCGACTGCACTTGATGGCTGGTGATTTGCTCACGCCGCGGCCCCAGCTCGTCGATCTCATCGTCTCCAACCCACCCTATGTGGCGGCCGACGAATGGGCCTCGCTGCCGGTGGCAGTCCGCGACCACGAGCCGAAGCTCGCGCTCGATGGCGGCCCGGATGGCCTGGCCATCACCCAGCGGCTGCTATCGGAGGCGCCGGCCGTACTGAGGCCAGGCGGAGTACTGCTCGTCGAGATCGGCGCTACCCAGGCCGCATCTGTGGTCCATCTCGCCGAGACTGCCTTCCCCGGAGCGACAGTCCGCATCCACGCCGACCTGGCGGGCCACGACCGTGTGCTGGAGGTGGCGACGTAGAGCACCAGCGCGGCGCGCCAGACGAGGGTAGCGTGATCCGGCTCTTGGCCCTGGATTTGGATGGCACGCTGATAGGGAGCGACCTGACCGTCGCGGCGAGGGTCAAGCGCGCCATTGCGGCCGCTCAGGCGCGCCGGGTCGTCGTCACGCTCGCCACGGGTCGGATGTTCGAGGTCGCCGCACCATTTGCCCGCGACTTGGCGATCACGGCGCCGTTGATCTGCTACCAGGGCGCGCTGGTGCGGGCTGTCGGTTCTGAATCGCCGCTGCTCGTCACACTGATGGAGCGCCCCCTGATGCAGGAGGTGCTGGAATGGGGAACCCGCCGCGGCTGGCATCTCGTCTTCTATTCCCCAGGCAAGGCATTCGCCCTTCCGCAGGAGCATCCCAACGTCTTCTACGACATTCTGTCGCGGGAGCGGATCGTGTGGGTGGATAGTCTGCCCGCCGTACTGGATCGGCACCGGCCCGTCAAGCTCATTGCGATCGCCGAGCCGATAGAGGCCGACCACATCGAGGCCGAGTTGCGGGAGCATTTTGGGGACCGCATGGCGGTGGTCCGGTCCCACACGTCGGTTGTAGAGGGTAGCCCGCTGGGCGTAACGAAGGGCGAGGCGCTGCGAAAACTTGCTGCCCATCTCTCTATCCCACAATCGCAGACCATGGCGATTGGCGATCGAGACAACGACATCACACTGGTTGCGTGGGCCGGCGTCGGTGTGGCGATGAGGGATGGAAGCCCGGCGCTCATCGAGATCGCCGACTGGGTTGCGCCGTCTGTGCAGGATGACGGGGTGGCGGTGGCCATCGAGCGCTTCGTGTTGAACACCGCGGCCGCCGCCTGCACCTCCGAGCACGGCGCTATCGCGGCCGGTTCGGGTCAGCCGGATCACGCAGTGGAGAATGCGCTATGTCCGTCGCCTTGATCCAGATTGGCTCACTGGCGGTCAGTCGGCTGATTCTGGGTGGGAATCCGTTCAGCGGATTCTCGCACCAGAGCCCAGAGCGAGACGATGAGATGCGGCGCTACTACACCACCGTCCGCATCAAGGAGACACTCCGCCACGCAGAGAGACTGGGCATCAACACCTTCCTGGGTAGGACAGACCGACACATCAGACGCGTACTCCAGGAGTATTGGGACGACGGAGGCGCCATCCAGTGGTTTGCACAGACTTGTCCGGAGTACGGGCCGCCCTCCCAGAGCGTGGCAGGCGCTGCGGCCGCCGGCGCGGTGGGCTGCTACGTGCACGGTGGGCAGATGGACTTCCTGCTGGCCCAGGATCGGAGGCAGGACGTTCACGACGCAATCGCCCGCATCCGGGATGCGGGCATGGCGGCTGGCGTCGCTGGTCACAACCCGCGGGTCTTCCAGTGGGCCGAGGAGAACCTCGATGTGGACTTCCTGATGTGTTCCTACTACAATCCATCCCGCCGGGACGAGCGGGCGGAACACACGCCGGAGACCCCGGAACGCTTCGCGCCTGCAGACCGGGAGGCGATGGTGTGCGTGATCAGGCGCCTCAACAGACCGGCAATTCACTACAAGGTCCTCGCCGCCGGCCGCAATGACCCCAGCGAGGCGTTTGGGTTCGTCGGCCGACATCTGCGGTCCGGGGATGCGGTGTGTGTCGGGGTGTTCACCAGAGATCACCCACAGATGCTCGAAGAGAACCTGCAATTGCTGGAGCGCAGCCTACAGAATCACCGGGACTAAGGAGAGAGGTCGATGCCATCACCCAGCTTCGTAGTCATAATGACGGACACCCAGGGGGCGAACGTGGTGGGCACGTATGGGCATCCCGAATTGAACACGCCCAACATCGACAACCTGGCCCGCACCGGGATCAGGTTCGACCACGCGTATACCACCTGCCCCGTATGCACACCCGCGCGGGCTGGCATGCTTTCCGGCATCTATCCCCACACGGCCGGGGCGTGGACAAACAACCTGCCTATGGGCGACAACATCAAGACGATGGGCCACCGTTTCCGCGACCACGGGTACCGCACGGGTTACATCGGCAAGTGGCACCTCGACGGCCACGACTACTTTGGCGCAGGCGTCTGCCCCGATGGCTGGGAAGAGGCCACGTGGTACGACGGCAAGCGCTACCTGGATGAGCTGAGCGAGGAGGAGATACACCTGTGGCGCAACGGGCTGTCCACGTTGGAGCAGCTCAGGACCCACGACATCGGGCCGGAGTTCACGTGGGCCGATCGCATCTCGGATCGCGCCGTCGACTTCCTCCAGAACCGCGGGGATGATCCGTTTCTGCTCGTCGTGTCGTATGACGAGCCGCACCACCCTTTCACGTGTCCCCCGGAGTATGTCGAGCCGTTTGTGGACTACGCGTATCCTGTAGGCCCGGCGGCCTTCGACACGCTCCAGAACAAGCCAGCGCACCAGAAAGAGTGGGCCGCCTCCGAGAAACCACGGCCAGATCCCGGCTTCCTCCACCATCCGCTCTACTTCGGATGCAACAGCTTCGTCGACTATCAGATAGGCCGTGTAATCGACGCCGTCCACTCCCTCGCGCCCGAGGACACGTACATCATCTTCACCTCCGATCACGGAGACATGCTGGGCGCTCACCGCATCTGGGGCAAGGGCCCGGTGATGTACGAGGAGATTACCCGCATCCCCTTCATCATCGAGCAACCCCAGGAAGCGGGCGCTGGCCGCACATCCTCGACCGCGGTGAGCCACATTGACCTGCTGCCGACGATCCTCGATCTGGCGGGCCAACCTATCCCGCCGATCCTGGAAGGACGGAGCCTTGTTCCCCTAGTGGCTGGCGAAGAAGACCCTGACCGAGATGTTGTGATCGAGTTCAACCGATTCGAGATCGAGCACGATTCGTGGGGCGGATTCCAGCCAATCCGCTGCCTTGTCAGTGGCCCGCTCAAGCTGGTGATCAACCTCCTGCATACCGATGAGCTGTACGATCTGCAAGAGGATCCGTCCGAGCTCCACAACCTGATCGACGACCCGGCCTACGCTGAGGCCCGAAACACCCTGCACGACCGCTTGCTCGAGTGGATGTATCAGAAGAGGGACCCCTTCCGCGGGCCCTCCTGGGAGAGGCGTCCCTGGCGCAGCGAGAGGCGGCTCCAGTGGCGGGGCAAGTTCCGTCCTCGGCCCGCCGATGGATACGCTCCCGAGGTGAGAGACTACAACACCGGGCTGCCAGCCACGGGCGGCAGGGATAACTAGCACTCCAACGCGACGACGTCAGCCAGCACGGAGGTAGCACGTGAATGTCATCGTCATCGTCTCGGATACGCTGCGCCGCGATCACCTGGGATGCTACGGCAACGACTGGATCAGCACCCCCCACCTGGATCGCTTTGCGAGCAAGGCTGTCGTGTTCGACCGCGCCTATAGCGCCAGCTTCCCAACCGTGCCGCACAGGCGCGACCTGCTCACCGGTCGCCTTACGGCTACCTACACGCCGTGGGCGCCTCTTTCCGAGGACGAGGTGGTCCTGGCGGAGGTGCTCGGTGACGCTGGCTACGTCTCGATGATGGCATGCGACTGCCCGCACATCCTGGAAAACGGGTACCACTACGACCGGGGCTTCGATGGTTTCGAGTGGATCCGCGGGCAGGAGACTGACCGCTGGATGACACACCCGGAGGCGCCAGAGCATCCCTGTGATCCATCCAAGATCCGCATGCCCGAGCGGCTTCAGAGGTTGCACCGGCGCAACGTGGCTGGATGGCGGTACGAATCAGACACCTTCGTCGCCAGAACGATGACCTCTGCCGCCCGGTGGCTGGAGGACAACTACGGGCGCGATCGTTTCTTCCTCTACGTCGACACCTTCGACCCCCACGAGCCGTGGGATGCGCCGCAGTGGTACGTGGAGATGTACGATCCTGACTATGCCGGCGAAGTCGTGGACTATCCCCGCTACAGCACGACAGACTTCCTGACTGACGCGGAACTGAACCACTGTCGGGCGTTGTATGCGGCCGAGGTCACGCTCGTGGATCGGTGGGTCGGGATGCTGCTGCAAAGGATTGAAGACCTGGGATTGCTGGAGGACACGCTCGTCCTGGTCACAACTGATCACGGATTCCTGCATGGCGAGCACGGCATCATCGGCAAGTCGTTGATCTCGGAGGGCTCCTTCTCCTACATCCCACTCTATGAGGAGATCAACCACATCCCCTTCATCATCCGCTTCCCAGGGGCGAAGCCATCGCGTAGCCAGGCAATCGTCCAGCCGACCGACGTGATGCCCACAATCGTTGAACTTGCAGGCGCCAGCGATCCCGGTACAATGCACGGCCGCTCCTTTGCGGATGTACTGCGGGGGTCAAGTCACGACCACCTCCCCTTCGCAGTCAGCACACCGTACTTGAGGACCGAAGCCCCTCCGGTCACGGTCGTCAAGAACAACTGGACGGCTGTCCTGTACCCGAAGCGCGGGGCGCAGAAAAGGCTCGTCGACAAGGCGGTGGATGGCTTCGAAAAGGTTCATGATGCAGTCGCTGAGGATCACGGCGATCTGCTCTTCGACGTCCTCAACGACCCAGGCCAGGCATCCAATGTCGCTGGGCAGCACCCAGATGTGGTCGCAGAATTGAGACGCGACCTGGTGAGCCGCCTCGCCGAGGTGGGCACCGACGAGGAGATCGTTGGGCGCTGGCGATAGAGCTGGCAAGGATATCTATCCTCGCCACGCGAGGCCCATCCGTCCCGCGCACTTCGCACACGCCAGGAGATGTGAACCATGAAGATCTTCGTGCCAGGGCGCATCTGTCTGTTCGGAGAGCATTCGGACTGGGCTGGCGGGTACCGGCGCATCAATGCGGCCATCGAGGAAGGGTATACCCTGATCACCGGCACCGACCAGGGCGTCTACGCCGAGGTCCAGCCACACCCAACCGCCCTCGTCCTCACTTCCGCGCTTCCTGGTGGTGAGAAGGTCGGCCCCTATGAGATTCCGATGGAGCCGAGTGCGCTGCTGGCGGAGGCTCAGACAGGTGGCTTCTGGAGCTACATCGCCGGCGTCGCTTACCAGATTCTAACCCACTATCACGTGCGGGGCCTGGTGATTGACAACTACCTGACTGACCTGCCGACGAAGAAGGGTCTATCGTCGAGTGCGGCGATTTGCGTCCTCACGGCGCGGGCCTTCAACCGAACCTACGATCTGAAGATGACGATCCGCGGCGAGATGGAGCTCGCATACCAGGGCGAGATCACGACTCCGTCCCGCTGTGGACGCATGGACCAGGGGTGTGCCTTCGGAAACCGGCCCATCCTCATGACCTATGACGGCGACCGGCTCGATGTGAAGGAGCTGCAGGTCCCCGAGAACTTGTACTTCGTGATCGTCGACCTGCAGGCCAAGAAGGACACGATGGAGATACTGGCGCGGCTGAACCGCTCCTACCCCTTCGCAGAAAATCAGATCGAGCGGGGCGTGCAGCAACTGCTTGGCCCTATCAATAGGCGCCTCGTGCACCAGGCCGTTGACGCGCTCCAGGCGGGCGACGGCGAGCGGCTGGGGGCGCTGATGATCGAGGCGCAGGCATTCTTCGACCGCTACGCGGCTCCCGCCTGCCCAGAGGAGCTCACGGCACCAGTACTCCACCGCGTGCTCGACTACGAGCCCCTGAGACCACACATATGGGGCGGCAAGGGCGTTGGGTCGCAGGGCGATGGCTCGGCCCAGTTCTTCACCCGCAGCGCCGCCGATCAGCAGGCTGTGATCGAGATCATCGAGCGCGACCTCGCAATGCCCTGCCTCAAGCTGACGCTCCGCTCGGGACTGAAGGTGCGCAAGGCGGTCATCCCGGCAGCGGGCTTCGGTACAAGGCTGTTTCCGGCCTCGAAGGCGACCAAGAAAGAGCTGTTCCCCATCGTGGACCAGGATGGGATCGCCAAGCCCGCCATCTTGCTGATCATCGAGGAGGCTCTCAGGGCTGGCATCGACGAAGTGATCATCATTGTCCAGCAGCACGATCTGGCGGCCTTCCACTCATTCTTCAACGTGCAAGTCACGATCGAGAACTACAACAAGCTGCCTCGCCACTTCCAGGAATACGCGCAGCGCATCCTCGAAATCGGTCGGCACGTGACATTCGCCATCCAGGCGACGCAGGAAGGTTTTGGCCACGCTGTCTTCAGCGCGCGCGAGGCCGTCGGCAACGCGCCGTTCCTATTGATGCTCGGCGACCACATCTACCGATCGGACGGCGGGGCGTCGTGCGCTCAGCAGTTGCTTGAGGCCTACAACGAACACAGTATCAGCGTGCTGGGCCTGCGCCGCACACCCGAGAGCATGATCGGTAACTTCGGAACTCTCACCGGTATCTGGCTCGACGATGAGCGCCTCATGAGCGTAACGGAGTTCGCCGAGAAGCCCACCATCGACTCTGCCAGGGCCAACCTGCGCGTGCCCGGCCTCCCGGAGAGCGAATACCTGACCGTTTTTGGACAGTACATCATCAAACCACAGATATTCGACTATCTTGAGGAACACATCACCAACAACGTGCGCGAGCGCGGCGAGTTTCAGCTCACCTCTGCACTGGACCGGCTGCGCCAGGAGGACGGGTTCCTGGGACTCGTCGTTGACAGCCAGCGCTATGATATCGGTCTACCGCAGTACTACCTGGAGACATTGAAGGCCTTCGGGCCCAGCGGGTCTGCCTGAGACATGACCGGCCATTGCGTCTCCGCCCCTGCGCAAACTGAGGAGTAAGTGAATGAACTCCAACCGGCAATCAGTGGAAGCGCTGGCTCCCGACTCCACGCCTCGATACAAGGACCCCATGCTGCCCATCCAGGATCGGGTGGACGACCTGGTCGGCAGGATGACATTGAAGGAGAAGATCTCCCAGATGGTGCACGACGCGGCTGCTATCGAGCGGCTCAACGTGCCCAGGTACAACTGGTGGAATGAGTGTCTGCACGGCGTCGGGCGGGCCGGGGTCGCCACGGCCTTCCCACAGGCCATCGGACTGGCAGCGACCTGGAACACGGACCTGATGCGCGGGGTGGGGACCGTGATATCTGATGAGGCGCGCGCGAAGCATCACGAGTTTGCCCGGCGGGGCATCCGCGAGATCTACTCGGGCCTGACCTTCTGGTCACCCAACGTCAACATCTTCCGCGATCCCCGTTGGGGCCGGGGCCAGGAGACTTACGGCGAGGATCCCTACCTCAGCGCACGGATGGGCGTGACCTTCGTCAGAGCGCTGCAGGGCAATGACCCCCGCTACCTGAAGCTGGTGGCCACGCCGAAGCACTTCGCCGTGCACAGTGGACCGGAAGCAGACCGGCACCGCTTCGACGTGATCGTGAACGAGCGCGACCTCCACGAGACCTATCTGTCGGCCTTCGAGGCCTGCGTGCGGGAGGCGGGCGCCGTTTCGGTGATGGGTGCGTACAACCGCGTGGACGGTGAGCCCTGCTGTGCCCACACCAGGCTACTGGGGCAGATCCTGCGACAGGACTGGGGCTTCAACGGCTACGTCGTGTCCGACTGCTGGGCCATCCGCGACTTCTACGAGAGCCACAAGGTGGTGGAGACCCCCGCCGAGGCAGCGGCCCTTGCCGTGAACCAGGGCTGTGACCTCAACTGCGGCGACGCCTACATCGCCTTGCTCGACGCCATCGAGCAAGGGCTGATCTCCGAGAAGACGATAGACCTCTCGGTCAAGCGGCTATTCAGCGCCCGGTTCCGGCTCGGCATGTTCGACCCGCCAGACCAAGTCCCTTACGCCCACATCCCTTACGAGGTCAACGACTCCGAGAAACACCGCGCGCTGGCGCTGCGGGCTGCTCGTGAATCGATCGTGCTGCTGAAGAATGCAGATGCCATCCTACCGCTCAGGAAGGACCTGGCGTCTATCGCAGTCATTGGTCCCAACGCTGACGATCCCCTGGTGCTGCTGGGGAACTACAACGGCACGCCTTCCCATACGGTCACGCCGCTCGAAGGCATCCGCAGGAAGGTGTCGCCGTCGACAGCCGTGTACTACGCCCAGGGGTGTGAGATTGCCCAGGGTGTGCCGCCGCTGGCGCCCATCCCTGCCGACTACCTGCGCCCTGAGGGCGCGGCTGGCGCGGACCAGACGGGGCTTGCAGCCGCGTACTACGCCGGGGGCAAGCTCGCCGGCGATCCCGTCCTCACACGCATCGATCCCTCCGTCGACTTCGACTGGAAGGGATTATCAGCCGTAACCGGGGGGCTGGGGGAGAGGTTCGCCGCGCGTTGGACGGGCACCCTCTCAGTCCCCGCCAGCGGCACGTATCGCCTGGGCGTGAGAGGGTTCAGCGCCTACGCGCTCACCCTCGACGGAGAACTGCTCGTCGAATTCGAGGGCATCCACCACGCCATTACAGCGACCAAGGACGTTGCGTTGGAGGCGGACCGCGCCTACCCCATCCAGCTCGACTACGCAAGCCGGGGCCTGGCCCCCCAGGTGCAACTGCTGTGGAGTGGTCCGGAACGGGACTACACTGCCGAGGCCATCGAGGTCGCCACGAAGGCCGAGGTCGTCGTCATGGTGATGGGCATCTCCGCGTCCCTGGAAGGAGAGGAGATGCCGGTCCGGGTCGAGGGCTTCGCCGCGGGTGACCGCACGGACATCCGCCTGCCGCGACCGCAGGAGCAACTCCTCAAGCGCATCCACGCCCTGGGCAAGCCGATGGTGCTTGTCCTCCTGAACGGCAGCGCGTTGGCGGTGAACTGGGCCGACGACAATATCCCTGCCATCGTGGAGGCCTGGTACCCTGGGCAAGCTGGCGGCGATGCCATCGCCGACGTCCTGTTTGGCGACTACAACCCCGCCGGGCGGCTGCCGGTCACGTTCTACAGGTCAGTCGATGACTTGCCTCCCTTCGACGACTACCGCATGGAGGGGCGCACCTACCGCTACTTCCGCGGGGAACCGCTGTACAGATTCGGCCACGGTCTCAGCTACACACACTTCGGATACAGCGACTTGCAGCTCAGCGCCGAGAGCATCGCGGCGGGCGACACCGTCATGGTCAGCGTGGACGTGACCAATGTCGGCCAGCGTTCTGGCGACGAAGTGGTGCAGCTTTACGTCAGCGATGTCGCGGCCTCGGTGCAGGTGCCCAAGCGCCAGCTTGCGGGGTTCAGACGGGTGCACCTGGATCCCGGTGAGAAACGAACGGTGACCTTCAGCCTGACGCCGCGCCAGTTCTCCCTAGTCGACGACGAAGGACGACGCGTCATCGAGCCCGGTGCGTTCCAGGTCACCGTGGCGGGCCGGCAGCCTCGGGCCGAGGACATCGTCGGCCAGGGCACCTCTGTCGTGAGCAAGACCCTCGGCGTAGTTGGCCCGGTAACGCAGATCACAGCCTAGCTGTGGTCTTGGTGTCACTGGGGCGAACCCGCGTGTTCACCCACCTTCGGGGCGGCTTCCGTCCTGGCCTCGTGGGCACGCATCCACGGGTGTGTTCCAGTCTTTGAGGGCGATCCTCAACCGCTCCGCTGTAGGGCTGTCTAGATGGCGTGCACCTCGGGGATTGGGCGACACAGGGCCACCGCTTGGCGGAGAACCACCGGGCCGCACTGGGCGCCGGCCCCCGTGACCGAAAAACACCGCGTGTCCACCCCTACACCCTCTCCAGCACGAGGAAGTGTGAGAGGGCGAACGCGCGCAACGGGGTACGCTCAAGCGCATAGGTGCACGCCCGCAGCGCCTGACCTAGTCGAGGGGTGCGGGCGACAATGTTGTCGTAGCCGGGAAAGACGGTCGTCCGGTGGACTCGTTGCACTGGCAGGCCATCGAACAGGCTGCCCAGCTCGCCGGCGGTGTAGGCCCGGACGTGGGGCGCCAACCTCGCGCGCAGTGACGCGGGGAGCCAGTTGACAAATGGCACGTTGCCGAAGCGGTAGCTTCCGCGCCAGAAAACGCCGTGGGTCTCGAAGGGGTAGAGGCGATTGGGGACGAAGACCGCGATCCGCCCGCCCGCCCGCACCACCCGGACCATCTCTGCCGCGCAGGCCCGGTCGTCGATCGTGTGCTCGAGCACCTCGTGTGAGAGAATTAGGTCGAAAGACGTGTCCGGGAAAGGAAGACTCTCGCCGAGCGCCAGAGCCACCCCGGCAGCTCGCCCAGCCGCCGCCAGAGCACAATCGCGCTCAACCTCTACCCCGTAGACATTGGGGGTCTCTCGCAGGAAGGCGGCGGTGTACATCCCCACGCCGCAGCCCACGTCGAGCACGTGCTTGCCCGCCGGAGGAGCCCAGCGGCGCACCATCTGGAAGCGACGCTCCTGCCCCGCCCGCCAAACGTGGGACGGAACGCCGCAGACCGCACGCCTATCGGAGCATCCCTGTTCCTCGGCCACGGGTCACACAGCTTCTGGCGCAGGGCAAGCCACTCGGACGCGCGCCATCATATACGTGTCGACATACTCCCCGTCTCGGAATGCATACGCGCGCAGGGTGCCCTCGATCTCAAAGCCGAACTTCTCACACAGGTGGATCGCGGGCGTGTTGTCGGTATAGACGGTCAGCTCGATTCGCCTGATGTGCAACCAGTTGTCGGCCAAGTCCACGATTGCTTCGACAAGGGCAGAGCCCACCCCCTGATTCCAGGTGTCGGGGTGGACCATGAGCCCACACCTGGCCACGTGGCGCATCCGCGGCGGCCCGCTGGGGTGCAGGCCGGCGGATCCCACGACACGGCCGTCGATCTCCGCCACCAGGCGCACCATCCCCTCGGGGGGATTCTCGATCTTCTTCCGATTGTCGTCCGCTGAGCGGTAGGGGACCTGCAACGTGCCCCAGACCACGTCCGGGGGCGTCCAGATATCGTGGGCGTCGCGCCAGTCGTCCGCCTCCATCCCGCGCACGCGTATCCTGGCTCCGGACCCGTCGCTCATCGCCTTCGTCCCCCGGCCGTCATCGCGCGGCTAATCATGCCGGTGCGCGAGCTCCCGGAATCGGGCCACGGCAGCCTCGATCTCAGCGTGGGCCACAGCAAGGCCATCCCAACCGGTGCCCTGGACCTCAGCGCTCTCCAGGTCCTTGTAGACGTTGAAGAAGTGGGCCATCTCCGAGAGGAAGTGCGGCGGCACGTCCTCCAGGGCGCGATACTCGTGGAACAGAGGATCGTGCTCCGGCACGGCCAGGATCTTATCGTCCGCCTGACCCCGGTCTATCAGATGGAAGACCCCCAGCGGCCGCGCCTCGATCACACAGCCCGAGAAAGTCGGCTCGTCCACCATCACGAGAACGTCGAGAGGGTCGCCATCGGCGGCCAGGGTCTGGGGGATCATTCCGTAGTCCCCGGGATAGTGCAACGAGGAGAAAAGCCGCCGGTCAAGTCTGACGAAACCGCCCTCCTCATCGTACTCGTACTTGTTGCGCGACTTCTTGGGGATCTCAACGACGACGTGGATCACGCGCGGGCAGTCCGGTCCTGGAGGAAGCTCGCGCCACAGATTCATCATACCTTCACACTCCCAACCGCTCTCCCGCCATC
>JAUVSX010000382.1 GCA_030596915.1 Chloroflexota bacterium
ATCAACTGTGCAATCTGCGAAATCTGCGGATAGGTTCGGCTGAGGCGTAACCCACGCGGATCGCACTACGGCTCCGCCCGCACCTGCAGGCTCGCGGGGCCAACCTCGTGCATCCACTCCCGCTGGTAGCGCCCCACGCTCTCCCGCCAGACCCACACCTGCGTCAGGTATCCGGTCTGTCGAGCTGTGTCGGCCCCGGCGCACATCACCGTGAGGAGGGCACCGCCGATCGTGAAGTGCGTGGACCCCGGCATCATCCCGCCGAAGTAGTCGTCGCACATCACAATCGCTTCGTCGAGCACGTAGCCGTGGCGCCCGCCTCTGTTCAGGTCTTCTTCAGTCACCCGCGCCCAACGTGGGTCGTAGCAGGGCATTGCTGCCAGCGCATCCGCCAGCGCATCGGTGTGGTGCGACACAGCGGGCCCGGCCTGGGCCATCGCCCCAGCTGCTCCCTCTGGCATCGCTTCGCCGGTCCGTAGTCCCAACACTGCGATGGTGAGAGCCACCCCCACGATTGCGCCGGTCACTGCCTTCTTGCTCATCGTTTCCTCCTTGCCCAAGGGGCTTCATCGAACCCGAACGATCACGCCACTCTCACCTCCAGTCTACTGGCGGGGCGCACTCATCTCGCCGCGAGATCGCATCGGGAACGCACTCAATGTCACCCAAACAGAGGAAGTGCTATAATGCCTTGGAAGAGGGGTCGGCTGGAGTGGCACGCCCGCGCTCGCGTTCCCAGAGGAGGTCGTATGGAGTCCATGCACACCTATCGCCGGTTTCTGAAGTCCGATCGCTGGGATGAGTGGCAAGAGATCGAGACCGACCAGAAGAAGCGCATTCCCCCACCCGCGGCGCAGAAGCCCTGTCCGCAGGAGACTACCACTGTCCCCCTGGTGGACCCGAACGACCTGACCATTGGGCGGGTGGCACTTGCAGACGCGATTCGCCGCCGCAAGAGCCACCGTCGTTTCACGGCCGACCCGCTAACACTCGAGGAGCTTTCATTCTTGCTCTGGGCCACTCAAGGCGTGCAGGACGTCACGTTGACGGGCACACGCAGAACGGTGCCTTCGGCGGGCTCTCGACACCCGTTCGAGACCTATCTGGCCGTCAGCCGGGTCACGGGTCTCCACGAGGGACTGTACCGCTTCCTCCCGCTCGACAACGCACTGTGTATCCTGCGCGCAGACGCGGATATCGGCTCCGGCCTCGTCGATGGATGCCGGGGCCAGCGCTTCATTGGCCAGGCGGCCGTCGTGTTCGTCTGGACCGTCCTTCCCTACCGCACCGAGTGGCGCTACAGCACCATCTCCCACAAGGTGATCGCGATGGACGCAGGCCACATCTGCCAGAATCTCTACCTGGCCGCCGAGGCAATCGGGGCAGGCACCTGCGCGATTGGCGCCTATGACCAGGACGCGATGGACAGGCTCATCGATGTCGACGGGGACGATGAGTTCGTCATCTACGTCGCGCCCGTGGGCAAAGTGTTGTAGCGCCCGCGTTGGCAAGCCGTCGGCCACCGGCGTCAGGATAGCCACGGAAGGCGGACTCGCTGTTGAGTAGAGACGGATCGACGCCAAGTAGCCAGGAGTGGCGCGCAATCAGAAGATCGAAAGGAGTGTCACTGTGGATGAAATACGACGGCGGAGATGGCTCGTAGGTATCGCAGCAGTTGTCGTCGTGATGTCAGCGTTGGCGTGCGGCGGGGGGGAGTACGCGATGGTCAGCCCCGACTCGGATCTTTCCCAGCAGTTGAAGGACGAAGGATCACGCGTGCTGTCCACTGCGTGGGGGTACATTCAAGGCGTGCTAACCACTGTGTGGGGGTACGTCGAAGGCGTGCTGCAACACATCCTTGATCTGGTGGGCGTGTCCTATACTGGCGGGCCATTGGAGTCATGGATCGCGTAGCAGTGCGACGGCAGCCTGGCGGGTCGCCACGAAGCGTGTCGGCGCTCTTGACGCCGAGATAGCTCGCCTCCTGACGGCTGGGATGAGAGGACCACTGGGTGCTATGCGATGCAGCGGGAAGGTTGCGATTGTGACCGGGGCTGCCGGCAATGGTATGGGCCGCAGCATCGCCCTCACACTTGCCCGCGAGGGCACCAGTGTGGTCGTGAACTATCGCACCTCGCGCTCAGCATCGGAGGCGGTCGTCGAGCGGATACGGGCAAGGGGCGGTACGGCCGTGCCCATCCAGGCCGACGTCTTCGAGGAGACTGGCTGTCGGGCTCTGGTATATGCGACGATACGCGCCCTTGGCCGTGTTGACATCTGCATCGTGAGTCCCGGGGCCGGATGGCACCCCGAGCCCCCGGGCAAGCTCACGCCGGCCGATGGTCTCGAGGACCTCCGACGGGAGGTGGCGCCGCTTCTCCAACTGATGCCGCTGGTGCTGCCTGGCATGTACGAGCGCCGGTGGGGCCGGCTGATTGGTATCGCACTGCACCCGTCCAAGCCTTCGCCTGCCTATTCTTACAACCTGGGGAAGGCGGCCCGGATTCACGCGCTCCTGCTGGCTCAGGACGCTGCCTGGGCGCACGACGTCACCGTCAACGTGATTGCGCCGGGCCCGGTAGCTCCCATCGCGACGCTAGCGCAGGCGGTAGAGCTGTGCGACCGCGGCCTAGCCTGGCGCGAGCGTACGAACGTCTCGCCCCAGGACATCGCCGAGGGGGTCGCGTTCCTGTGTTCAGAGGCGGGCCGGTACGTGACTGGCTGCACGATACCATACCTCTGTCGCTGACGCTCCCGACCCCGGCCCCGGGAGACTCGTGGTCTGCCGGTGCCTGCGCTCTGTCGTAGGGCGGGATTCCCATCCCGCCGAGGTGCCATCGGGCGGCATTCCCGTAGCGCCTGCCTGGGCTGGCTGCGGCATCCGTCCTCGTGTAATGTGGGGTTTGAGGGAGGACGTCTGGCCCAACTACCGCCGGTTCTACGTGCCCGATGCGCTCGTCTTCATCACCGCCGTGACGCGACGTCGACGGCCGTACCTGGCGTCAGACCGCGACATTGGCATCTACGGGTCGACCTGCGAGAAAGTCCGCGCCATACGCCCGTTCAACCTCGTGGCATACGTCGTCCTGCCCGACCACTTTCACTGGCTAGTGCGACCGCACGACGCCATAGGTGACTTCTCCGCCGTGATGCATCGCCTGAAGCGCAACTTCACTCGCAACTATAAGAAGGATCACGGAATCAGGTCTGCGCTCACTGTCTGGCAGCCGAGGTTCTGGAACCACGTCATACGCGACGAAGACGATTTCGCCGCCCATATGGACTACATTCACTGGAACCCCGTCAAGCACGGGTTCGTCGAGAGCCCCGACGAGTGGAAGCACTCGTCGTTACGGGGAATGGCTCCGTCGCGGCTTCTACGGCTCCGAGTGGATCTCGGACGGGGAGCCTTGCGGGATCGCTAGCATCCGAGGCGAGTAATCTGCGGCGAAGGGAGGTTGGGAAACCTGCCCTACACCCCGGTCTCGTAGGGCGGGATTCCCATCCCGCCGAGGCGCCATCGCGCTGTCGTAGGGCGGGATTCCTATCCCGCCGAGGCGCTGCGCTGTTGTAGGGCAGGATTCCCATCCCGCCGGACAGACGGCTGGTTGGGAAACCGGCCCTACACCCCCCGTCTCGTAGGGCGACATTGGCCGCACGACACGTGCCCTCGCTGGCGCAGGACCCGAGCCCGGTCGTCGAAGGCGCCGGCCCGCAAGCAATCAGGGGCCGCGCCCAAGCGCAGCCCCTACTCTACTCGCTGCCTGTATGGGCCACGCGATTCCTACTCGATTTGATACTGCGCCTTCACTGCCTGCGCCACGGCCTCGTTCTCAGCAGCTTTCTCCGCCGCCTTTGCAGCCTCCTCGTTCAAGTCGCTCACGATCACTTCCGTATCGAACGTCTTCAGATAGGCAACCGCGTCCTCGGCAATGTCGTCGCTTACCATCACCAGAACTGCAGAGTGGTTCCGCTCCAACTTCGTCCCAACGCGCTTCAGGAACTTGTCGTCGATGCCGTGGTCCACCGTAGCGCCGTAGACTGCGCCACTGCCCGATCCCCCCCGCAAGCCC
>JAUVSX010000272.1 GCA_030596915.1 Chloroflexota bacterium
AATCCCGTGTTGTTGGCATCCCCTACCCTGAAGGAGGCAAGAAATGTCTAGGCGTGTATGGCACATCGTGTGCATTCTGTCTGTCGTATCATTGGTCCTCGTCGCGTGCGGCCCGACCAAGGTGCCGGAGGGTTTCACCTTCGGCCTGATTCTGGTGGGCCCGTTCAACGATCACGGTTGGAGTGAGGCGCACTACACCGCGGCCGAATACGTCACGGAGAAGCTCCCTGGATCCGAGTTTGTCTACCTCGACAAACTCAACCCCGCAGATCGGCCGGAGACAACGCTGGAGCAGGCAGTCGACGACATGGTCTCCCAGGGCGCCCAGGTGATCCTCACCACGTCGGATGACTTCAAGGAAGACACCGACCTGGCCGCGCAGAAGAACCCTGACGTGACCTTCATCCACATCTCCGGCGACCACGTCCTGACCGGCAAGGCCCCGCCCAATGTCGACAACTACATGGGCAAGATGACATACGGCAAGATGATCGCCGGGTGCGCCGCTGGCCTGGCGACGGAGACCGGCACCATCGCCTACGTCGGCCCGCTGATCAACGAGGAGACGCGCCGACTGGCATCCTCCCTATTCCTCGGCGCGCGCTACTGCTACGAGAACTACCGGGGAGGAAACCCCGATGACTTGCGATTCATCGTCACCTGGATCGGCTTCTGGTTCAACATCCCCGGCGTCACGCTTGACCCCACCGAGGTCTCCAACGACCTGATCAACGAGGGGGCGGACGTACTCGACTCGGGCATCGATACGACCGAGGCGCTCGTCGTCACGGGGCAGCGGGCTGAACGAGGCGAGGCGGTTCTCGCCATCCCCTACGACTACGAGGGCGCCTGTGACGAGGCCCCGGAGGTCTGCCTGGGCATACCATACTTCAACTGGGGCCCCGGATACCTGGAGCGCATTGAGGCAGTGATCGACGGGAGCTGGAAACCACAGTTCGTCTGGGCCGAGCCCGACTGGAACGATATCAACGACCCCGACACCAGCCCGATCGGCTTCCTGAAGGGTCCCGCCCTCACAGACGAGTGGTCCGGACAGATCGACGAGTTCATCGCTGGTCTGGCCGATGGCTCGATCAACCTCTTCGTCGGGCCGCTCAACTACCAGGACGGCTCCCAATTCCTGGCCGCAGGCGAGGAGGCCACGGACGAGCAGATCTGGTATATGGCGCAGCTTCTGGAGGGCATGGAAGGCCCAAGCGAGTAGCTGACGGCCAGGTTCACTGCCTCCCCCCGTCGCCCTGACGTCGCGGGTGAAGGGGGGAGACGAGGCCGCGCACCATCCGCTGGGTGTGGGCGGACGCCTGCTGCGAGGAGCAAGCCTGCTCTACGGAGCAGGCCTGTTCTACCGAGTAGGCCTGTTCCATAGTCCGTGCCCGCACCGGGGGTGGTCACGGACCAGGTGCGGCCCCGCACTTCGTGCGGGGCGCGTCTGTCCCTATCTGTCATCCTATGAAGGTCGAACTCACTGACGTCCGCAAGTACTTTGGCCCCGTGCGGGCCAATGACGGTATCTCGCTCACGCTGGAACCGGGTACGATCCACGGCCTGCTGGGGGAGAACGGGGCCGGCAAGAGCACTTTGATGAAGTGCCTCTCAGGATACCTCGTTCCCGATGGGGGAACGATGACGGTGGATGGGCAGCCGGTCTCTTTCGCCTCCCCGGACGAGGCCATTCGGCAGGGGATTGGCATGCTGCACCAGGACCCGTTGGACTTCCCCCAGATGCGAGTGTTGGACAACTTCCTGCTGGCACAAGGCAGCCACCTCCTCCCAGACATGCGCCGAGGGCGCGACACGCTGAAGGAGTTGGGCGCCCGCTTTCGCTTTGACCTCGATCCCGACGCTGAGGTCGGCAGGTTGACCATCGGAGAGCGTCAGCAGCTCGAGATCCTGCGGCTGCTGGCGCTCGGGGCGCGGGTAATCATCTTGGACGAGCCGACTACCGGCATCTCCGCTCCACAGAAGGCACTGCTGTTCAGCACGCTTCGTCGCATGGCCCGCGACGACGGTCACACGATTGTCTTCGTCTCGCACAAGCTCGAGGAGGTGGAGGACCTGTGCCAGCGGGTCACAGTCCTGCGCCGCGGCAAGGTCGCCGGCGAGGCTGAGATGCCTTGGCCAGTAGAGCGTTTGGTCGAGATGATGTTCGGTCCTAGCCTGCCAGTTGTCGAATGCGTACCCGTGGAGCCTGGTCCGGTCGTCCTTCGGCTGGAGGGAGCAACCATTCCCTCCCACCGCCTCACGGTAGAGGACCTCGACCTGGAGGCTCGGGCCGGTGAGGTGATCGGAGTCGCGGGATTGGAGGGCAGTGGCCAGCGCCTGTTCCTGCGCGCTTGCGCGGGACTCGAGCCCGTCACATCGGGCCAAGTCCAACTGGACGGTCGCGATCTGACCGGCGCTCCCTACCGGCGCTTCCTGGACGCCGGCGTGGCCTACGTGCCCGCCAGCAGGCTGGAGGAAGGACTGGTGCGAGGACTAAGCCTGACCGAGCATTTCGTCCTGGCCGAGCGCAACGGCGCCTTCTTCATCGACTGGCCCGCCGCTGAAGCACGGGCTGCCGAGCACATCCGTCACTTCAACATCGTTGGCCAGCCCGAGAGCCCCGTGGAGGCACTCTCGGGGGGAAATCAGCAGCGCGCGCTGCTGGCGCTGCTCCCCACCGGGCTGCGGTTACTGCTCATGGAGCATCCAACCCGTGGGCTAGACGTGGAGTCGACCAACTGGGTCTGGCAACAGTTGCTGGCCCGGAGGGAAGAGGGAACCGCGATCATCTTCCTTTCCGCCGATCTGGATGAGATCCTCGATCACGCAGATCACGTCGCGGTCTTCTACGAAGGCGCGATGTCCTCGCTGCAGGCGGTGTGCGACGTCACCGTGGAGCGTCTGGGATATCTGATTGGCGGCAAGGCGCCGGTTCAGACCTGAGGGGTGGCGAGCGTGGACGTGGAGCGCAAACGCAGACTGACTGGCATTCTACTCGCCCTGGCCCCGGTTCTCCTGGCATTCGTGTTCACGACCGTGATCTTGATTGCCGTCGGGGCGTCCCCTGGCGAAGCATACCTTAACATCTTGTTGGGCGCGTTCGAGAGCCCGCAGAAGATCGCCGATGTCATCGCTGCGTGCGTGCCGCTCATCCTCTGCGGCGTGGGCATGTGCATCACGTTCACCGCCGGCCAGTGGAACGTTGGCGTCGAAGGCCAGATCGTGCTGGGCGCGCTGTTCGCCTCGTGGGTGGCCAGAAACCTACTGTGGCCGCAGGCGCCTGTCCTGACAACGATGCTCCTTGCTGGCATAGTAGGCGGTGCGCTGTGGGGGATACTGGCGGCGCTTCTCAAGGTCTACGGCAAGGTGCACGAGATATTCGGCGGGCTGGGTCTGAACTATCTGGCGCAGGGACTGGCTATCTGGCTCATATTCAACCCGTGGAAACCGGATGACGGAGCGACGATGAGTGGTACCGATCCCTTCCCCGATCCCGCCTGGATGCCGCGCCTGGGACAACTGCGCGTCGCGCCGCTGGCGGTGATCCTGGCCGCGGTTGCAGTGGTCGTCGTCACCTTCTTGCTCCGAGGTACCCGCTGGGGGCTGGAATTGAAGGCGATGGGCAAGAGCTTTCGCTCCGCCTTCATGCTCGGCGTGCCTTCGACGCCACGCCTGCTGACCGCCTATGCTGCCTGCGGGGCGCTGGCTGGCCTGGCCGGGGCCATCCGTTGCTCTGCCCGCTACGGGAGGATGATCCCGGACATCTCAGGCGGGCAGGGCTACCTCTCTCTGCTGGTCGCTCTGCTGGCTGGCTTCCGCCCTCTGTGGGTGCCCCCTATCGCCCTCTTCTTTGCCGCCGTCGGGACCGGCAGCCCGAGGCTGGACCTGAACATGCAGATCGACTCGTCCCTGGGCAGCGTGATTCGAGCATCAGTGGTGCTCGCGGTGATACTGGTGAGTGGCGGGCGCGCTCTCTTGGCGCGGCGACGGGCGCGCGCGGAGATCGTCGCGGGAAGCCCGCTGCCGCCTGAGGGGGAGCAGGCCTGATGGAAACTGGCTTCCTGGTTCTGACTCTAGCCTCTGTCGTCGCCGCCGCGACGCCAGTCGTCTTGGCTGCGGTCGGCGAGACCATCTCGGAGAAGGGCGGCGTCATCAACCTTTCGCTCGATGGATCGATCGCTCTCGCGGCGATGGCCGCCTTCGCCGTCGCCTTCACCACAGGCAGTGCGACGGCAGGTGTGCTAGTGGCGATGGTCGTCGGGGCGCTGGTAGCCTTGATCGTTGCCTTTGCCAGCATCACGCTCCTGCAAGAACAGGTGGCCGTGGGTTTCGTGCTCACAATGCTGTGCGCCGCGTTGGCCGACTTCTTGGGCAACCCTTTCGTCCGCAAGCGCGGCCCGTCCGTCGCGCACGTGCCCATTCCCTTCCTCTCCGACGTGCCTATCGTGGGTCCGATCCTGTTTGACCACGACCTGGTGGTCTACCTGGCTATGCTCTCGGTCGTCGGCGCCTGGTGGTGGATCTACAAGACCCAGCCGGGGCTGAAGCTCCAGGGGGTCGGGGAGCGTCCAGAGTC
This sequence comes from Chloroflexota bacterium, assembly GCA_030596915.1. Lineage (GTDB taxonomy): Bacteria > Chloroflexota > Anaerolineae > B4-G1 > B4-G1 > JAUVSX01. Next base: position 4,580 of record JAUVSX010000272.1, read on the forward strand.
CGCCTTCGCGCGGGGCGTGAATGTGAACCGCTACCGGTACGTCTACACCGTCGTCGGCGGCGCGCTGGTTGGGCTGGCGGGTGCATCCTACTCGCTCAGCGTCAAACTGGGTTGGAGCCACGGCCACACGTCCGGCATCGGCTGGATCGCTCTGGCCATCGTCATCTTCGGCGGATGGAACCCGTTGCGCGTTGCCTTGGGAGCCTACCTCTTCGGCCTCCTTAAGGCGCTAGGCAGCATCCTTCAGCGGAACCCTGCCTTCGCGAACGTACCCACACAGGTGTTTTCGTCCGCCCCCTTTGCGCTCATGATCTTCGCCCTCCTGCTGGTCAACAGCGAAGTCGTGGAACGTCTGCTCGCGCTTCTTCCCACCAGGCTGGCTCGACGGATCGACCGAGCTATCCGCGGCCGTCCGCCCGCCGGCTTGGGGCAGCCGTTCGTGCAAGAGTGACCGGCCCCGACGTAGGGCGGCATTCCCATGCCGCCACTCTCCCGTCCCTGGCGGTGTAGCCCGTAGGGCTTCGCAGGCTGAGCCCGGTGCTTCAGCGCCGGGCGCACAGGCACTTGCCCGAATGACCGTGAAACATATACTCTCACCCAGAGAGATCCG